>NZ_QTXV01000114.1:0-5050 GCF_003461825.1 Prevotella sp. AM42-24
AGCGGTCCCTCGGGGACCACGTGATGGGGAACCGGTGAACAAGAGACGAGCAACCGTTGCTCATGAAGCGGGCAACAAGTGCCCAAACTAATATCCACAATTTGCCTTAATTCTATATTATATTTTATTAAAAACTTTCTATTTAGTTATGATTCCCTCTTTTCAGGATTTAGCAGGAACATTTTTCGGTTTCTGAAGCCTCAAGATCATCTGGATAAAACTTGGTATCATGATACAGAGCGAGAAACCTACAGCGTAATATACAGTTTTTTCATCACCATGGAAGAGGTCGATGAGTTTACCATCGCTCTGTGGCATGAGATTATTCAAGACATAAGCCATCGTATTGTTCACCCAATGCATCAGAATGCCCGGAACAAGACTTTTGGTGCGATAATACATCCATCCCAAAAGCAAGCCCATCAGGAGGGCATTAATAAACTGCGCCTTATTGCCATGCATCAAGCCAAACGCAGCTGCAGAAATGAAGATGGCAACCCAATGATTCTTCTTGCTTACCATATCAAGCAAAGTACGGAGGATAGCGCCACGGAACACGATTTCCTCTGCCAGAGGTGCCAATATACCGATAGCTACATAGCCCCAAGGCTCCTTCATCAGCGAAGCAAACACCCGTTCGGTATCCGCATCCATCTCGACACCAATCTGCTCATAGACAAACTCCAATGGAATGATAGCGCCCAGAGTAAACAAAGCGACCCACAACAGACTGATCCAAGGCTTTGACTGCAGATAGTTACGGGTAAGGGGAGTCCATTTAGCCTTCAGGAAAATGATGAGGGTGATGACATTACTGAATACCGTAGTCAGCGCCGTCAGGATGGCATTATTTCCCGTACCCATAGCAAGAAGAGTTGCCTGATAACCTTCGCCCTTGACAGCAGCCCAAATGCCTGCTCCAGCATAAGTCAGAAATATCTGTACGACTATAAATATAATAATGTATAAAACTATGTCTGTCAGACCTTTTTTAAAATTAATCTTTGCCATTATCAATCTCCTTATTTAAAAATTCCACTACTGTTTTTTCATCTTCCTTCAACTGTTCTGCCAATTCCTCAGGACTATCAAATTTCTGTTCGCCACGGATTCGCTTGATGAAGCAGACAAGCAGCAGTTGGTCGTAGATATCACCCTCGAAATTGAAGATATGCGTTTCCAGCGTAATCTGCTTGCCATTAAAAGTTGGTCGGTTGCCCACATTCATCATGCCCTGTTTCCAAGTCATAGAGTTCTCTATACGAACCTTTACGGCATAAACTCCTGTAGCAGGAATCAACTGTCCGAAATGCGAGATGTCCAGATTGGCAGTCGGAAATCCGAGTTTTCTTCCCTCATGATAACCATTCACTACTTTACCGATAATGGTATAAGGATAACCCAGACACTGGTTGGCCATCTCTATTTCACCTTCTTTGAGGAAGGAACGGATGACAGAGGAAGATATATTGATGTCATCTATCCGGAAGGCATCGTTTTTGATGACCTCAATACCCAGTTCTTTGCCGTAACGCACGTAATCCTCGAAAGTCTCAGAACGGTTATGACCAAAACGATGATCATAACCGATGAACAGTTTCCTGACATGGAGATGGTCATTGAGTATCTTCTGCATAAACTCGCGCGCTGACATAGCAGCCATTGCCTTATCGAAATGCAAGACAACAGCATTATCCACCTCTGTTTTTGAAAGGAGGAGAAGTTTTGAATCGAGCGTACTCAACATCTCCGGCTGATAATCACTCTGGAGTACCTTACGGGGATGTTCATCGAAAGTAATGATGGTGGATTGCAAACCCTCCTGACTGGCGGTTTCTACAAGATGACGGATCAGGAACTGATGTCCACGATGCACCCCGTCGAAGAAACCGATAGTTGCCACGCAAGGCTGCAATTGTACAGTTTCGTTGTAATGTATAGTATTCATTCTATCTTAATCATTGGATTATCTTCTCTTAGCTATTATTCTCTTGAATGCTCTCCACAGCTCGCCCGCCCAAAGCACAACAGAGGTTGAACCGATAATGAGCAGCCACTCGTGAAGTGACAAAGGTGTAGTGCGGAACATTTCGCCACCGAAGGTTACGATGATCCACTGGCCCACTAAGACAAGAACAAGCACTAAAATCATTCCCCTATCCTTCAGGAAATGGCGGAAAGCGGTGTGATGACTCATCAGCGCCTTGGCATTGAAGAGGTTCCAGAACTGTATCATCACGAAGGTAGTGAAGAACATGGTCAACTCATGCACATCTACTCCACCCTTGCCTCTACGCTCGCAGTAAACCAGCAGGGCAAACATCACGAGGAAGAAGACGATGCCGCAGAACAGAATGCCGAAACCGATGCTCTTGTTGATGATGAAATCAGATGCCTTGCGTGGCTTCTCCTTCATCACCTCGTGAGATGGAGGCAATGAGGCGAGTGCCAGGGCTGCAAAGGTATCCATGATAAGGTTCACCCAGAGAATCTGGGTTACCGTCAACGGCATCTCTGTTCCGATGACCGAGCCGCCAAGCACCAGCAGGAGGGCTGCCACATTGACTACCAACTGGAAGAAGAGGAAGCGCTGCAAATTGCGATAGAGCGAACGTCCCCACATCACGGCGTTGGCGATAGATTTGAAGGAATCATCAAGCAGAGTCATATCCGAAGCCTCCTTCGCCACGGATGTTCCAGAACCTAAGGACAAACCCACATGGGCATAGTGAAGCGCCGGAGCATCGTTGGTACCATCGCCTGTTACGGCAACCACCTCGCCACGCTTCTGGAGCATCGCCACCAGTCGCTGCTTATCGGTAGGACGGGCACGGCTCATCACGCGGATATCCTTCGCCCGTTCGTAAGCCTCATCATCAGAAAGTGCCTCCCACTGTTCGCCCGTAATCATCTGCTGGTCGAGCGAAGTCAGAGAGCCATCTGCTCCAATATTCTCAGGTTCATCTTCGAAGACACCTATCTGCTTGCCTATCTCCAAGGCGGTGGCAGCCGTATCACCCGTAACCACCTTCACCTCAATACCCGCATGGCGGCACTCCTGCACGGCAGCAGGAACATCCGGACGGATAGGATCGGTAATGGCTGCAATGGCCTGCAGCTGAAGGTCGTTGGCATCGAGAAGTGCTATCACTTCGGCAGTAGAGGTTCTGGAAGTTCTCATGATAGAAGCTTCTACCTTCTTATAGGCGAACGCCAGGGTTCTCATAGCCTTATGCTGCCACTCATCGAGTTCTTCGGCTGACTGTCTCAGCATTCTATCTTCGATGATGCATTTCTTCATCACGATTTCAGGCGCACCCTTCACGAAGAGATAGGTCTCGCCATCAACTTCTGCCAAGGTTGCCATCATCTTTCTCTCGGTAGAGAAAGGCAACTGCTTGAGCACGTTCACCTGCCTGCGGAGTTCTTCATAATCCTTGCCCTGGGCATCGAGCCAAAGCAGGAGAGCCGACTCGGTAGGGTTTCCGATAGGTTTGCCGTCATTCAATTCGGCTGTAGAGTTGAGGGCAATGGCAGTATCGAGCAGCGCCTCATCGCCCTGCTTGAGTTCCAGGGCGCTCACCTGCATCTTGTTCTGGGTAAGCGTACCGGTTTTATCGGTACAGATCACGGTAACGGCACCCATGGTTTCGCAGGCATGAAGCTTGCGCACCAGGTTGTTAGACTTCAGCATTCTTCGCATGTTGAGTGCCAAGGAAAGGGTAATCGCCATCGGCAATCCCTCAGGCACCGCCATCACAATCAGGGTAACAGCCATCATGAAGTATTTCAGCACGATTTCTGCCATATAGAAATAATCCTTACCGCCCCAGGCTGGATTGGTGAGAATATCATGAATCAGGAAGATGAAGAAGGCTGCCACAGATACCACGGAGCCTACCTTGGAAATCATCTTTGCCAACTTATCGAGCTGCATGTGAAGCGGTGTCTCTACCGAAGTCTGTTCGGTAGATTTCTTCGCCACCTTACCAATCTCGGTAGCATCGCCCACGGCAGTAACCACGAACTCGCCCCTACCATTCATCACCATGGTAGAACGGAGGATGACGTTGCGAGGATAGGCTCCATCGCCACCACCCTCCAGAGATTTTTCGGTAACGGGTTCGCCCGTAAGGGTAGATTCATTAATCTGCAGATCGTTGCAGACGATGAGCTCGCCATCGGCAGGCACCTCGTCGCCCACTTCCACGAGCACCACATCTCCCACCACCACATCGTGGCGCGGAATCTCCATCACCTTACCATTGCGGCGCACCTTTACCGGCTGCTCTTCGCTGAGCGCCGTAAGCAGATTAAACTTCTTTGCCGCATCACGCTCAAAATAGAAGCCTACGGTTGTGGCAAGAAAAACAGCCACGAAGATACCGATGGTCTCCATGTAATTCTTTTCGATAAAAGCAAGGATGAGGGATATGAACGCTGCCACAAGAAGTATTTGGATAATCGGGTCGCGATACTTATCCAAATACAATTTCCATAATGATGTACGTTGAGGAGGGGTGAGGACGTTACGCCCATGTTGCTCCCTACTCTGTTTAACTTGTTCGTCGGTAAGACCGATTCTTTTATTTTTGTCTATGTCCATTTCTAAATAGAAATTCTTCTTTGTATATATTGGTCATGCACATACACGTACGCACGCACATATTGGGTGCAAAGATACGTTATTTTTCTGATTCTAAGAAAATTTTTAAGATTTTATTTGGTTATTTGCTCAAATTCTATTATCTTTGCACTCGAATTTGAATAAAATTCCCGGACTTGTAGCTCAGTTGGTTAGAGCAACAGACTCATAATCTGGAGGTCCTAGGTTCAAGCCCTAGCTGGTCCACGCTGAAAATCAAGCAGTTAAGCAGAAATCGCTTAACTGCTTTTTTCGTTTTAGAAAACATGTTTGAAACTACGAATTCAAGCTTGCAGAAAGAATGCATCTTCAAAAAGCAACACCGTAATTCCTCTTTCAAAATTTGGTGGTTTCAATTATTTGCCGTATCTTTCCTCTATAAAACGAAAATGATTTCCCTCGCAC
>NZ_QTXV01000115.1:0-3957 GCF_003461825.1 Prevotella sp. AM42-24
TCAAAAATGCCCTATAAACAAGGGTGGGAAACTTTAGTAAAGTAACCTGCAAACAAATCACAACGCTTCTCCAAAGATAATGAAGGATTGTCGGGAAATGAAAAGAGCAAATGAGCCAACTCATGCATGGCTGTATAGCGAAGCTTTTCTACTGTAGTCTTGCTTGGTCTCATATCAAGTACGATCAGAGGGTATCTGTGATTTGCCCAGGTGCTTAATCCATAAACGGATTCTGGCAATTCTGCTGACATCACTTTGATTTCTTTTCTTTCTAATAAACGAAGAACACTGGCTATAGGACCGTCACCACAACGCCATTTCTCTCTTAAAAGGTCTGCTGCCTGTATGGCATCCTCCAAAGTTGAGATTTTCGTCCCTAAAACGGGATTCTTAAAGGTGGAACTGAAACCAGCCTTATGCTCCTTCTCTAAATATTGCTCTGCCCAAAAAGAAAGTTTGGCTTCCAATTCCAACAGTTCTTTTTCTGAAATTTTACCATTGGCATTTGTTCGTAGCGTAGGCATATCTATGTCAATATTGGTTCCCCAAAAATATTTTTCACTGATGCGCAGGGCATTAGCCAAGGCCAACAATGCTGGTCTCTTTGGGCGCATGATGCCTTTTTCATACCGAGATATACTCTGCTTGGTGATGGCTCCGCCTGTTCGCTCTACCAGCTTATCCATGCTTAGCCCCATCATCATTCTTGCTTCATGTAATCGAATAGGAAATTGGTCTTTTGTCATTATGATTCTTTTTTTTTGATGACAAATATACAAATTATTTCTCGAAGTGTAACTTTTTGATAACGTTATTTAACTAAAAATATAGATATTAGGTTCAGTTGCTATAAATCCCCAAAACGTTTCTTGACGATGCATACTACGATCGGTCATTTGGTCAAAGTCTTTTCTGGTCAAAATTATTCCCCGTATTCACCATCCAAGATCATAACGAGTTTTCCTAAGCCTGTCCTTGCTTCGATGTGAAGAAGGAATTAGATCAATATTTTGAGAAAGGGGGTGGGGAATAAAAAAATAAGGCGTACGTTTCCATTCAGAGGAGCGTACGCCTTGTGATTATTTCACTTCCTCGCAAACCACCATTTCCGTGCTTTTATACACTATGATAATCTTGTGTAGCTGCGTGGTCTTGATTGCAGAAGTTACTACTTCGCTTTCTGCATATCTATTCACTTGTCTGATGGCATCCTGCTTGAGTTGTTCTATATGCGCAGCGGTATCCTTAGACTTGGCATATTTGAACTCTACAATGTAGGAATGCAGCATATCGCTGAAGTTGTCAACAAGCGGACAGAGGAAGATATCGGCATAGCCTTCCTGGGTGTCCTTTTCGGATATCGGACGGTAGAACTTGTTGTCGCAAGTCATGGCAAGCGTGAATCCGTGCACGAAATATTCTCCCTTCTGATGATCTCTCTGGGATGAATATTTATGCAGACTGTCGGCAATATATTCAAAATAAGGCTTCCATTCTCCACAATATGCCAAGGCGCTTTCTAAGTTTCCTTTTTCGTAGGAATCGTATTTCAAGTCGTTCTCCTTGTATGTGTCGAGGAGGTATCTGAACAGCTGCTCTCGCACCACCTCGTTTGGTATCACGAACTTGGTCTTTCCCTGATAATTTCCTGCGATGGTAACCATGCCGAAGTAGTAGAGCAGGCTCACGAAATTATCCGGGTCGCCTATCTGCTCGGCAGGAAAGCCGGTCTTGAGCTCGCCAGCCACAAAGCCGTTTTCTACCAGTTGCTGGATGATAGAGGCATCGTGGGCAAACTCCTTGTCCTTGCGGATGAGCATACGGAGCTTGTTGTAATCCAGTCGGATGTTTTCCTCTATCATATTCTTAGGAAGTCTTCCTCGGTTTCTGATATAATTATCGATGAAATAGAGCACCATGTTGGAATTGTACATGGTGGTTTCGCCGTATGAATCCTTTGCAAAACAATAGTTATCGTACCATGGTTTCATCAGGTCTATCAATTCATCCACGGTGTAGTTGTGGAGATGGAGGGTTTCGGTATAGTAAGTGAGCATTTCGCGCACCTCTTCCTCCGTAAAGCCCGTCATCTCGTTGAACTCGTATGAAAGGGAATAGTTGGTGCCGATGTTGAAACCGCTGGTCAGATCGTCCATGGTAACAGGACTGACGCCCGTTACGAAAACTCGCTCTAAGGTGGAATCGGTAGCCGACTTGATGGTGTCGAAGAACTTACGGAGATAACCCATGCCATGAGTTTCTGCCTGATAATTGTTGAGACAGTCTGGTTCTGCCAGGATAGTATTCGTGAAATGGTCGTACTCATCAATAAAGAGATACACTTTCTGTCCTGTCTTCTTACATTCCTTGCAAAGATAGTCCAACTGTTCTACTGCACCATCCTTCCTGTTCATCTCTTCTTTGATGTTGGCAGGCAGATATTGTGCATACACATCGCAGAAGTAGTTAAACTCTGTGTTGCAATGTGCATCAAGTCCCTTCTTGTAATTCTCAAGATTGGCATCCACCACGGCAAAGTTGAGCGAGATAATCAGATAGGTATTATGCTCAGGTGTAGGATTCTCGCCGATATACAATCCTCCAAACAGTTCCTCAAACCTATCAGCCATATTGATGTCGTAATACTGTTTGAGCATGGAGAGGGTAAGGCTCTTGCCGAAACGACGAGGGCGGATATAGAAGAAATACATGTTGGATCTTTCTATTTCTTCTATAAAATCTGTCTTATCTACATAATAGCAGTCGTCTCTTCTCACGGTAACGAAGTTCATGATTCCGTAAGGGATGCGCTTGCGATAAATGTATTCGCGCTTGGCATTTTTCTTCTTTGTGATATTACTATCCATGAGCGATTCTCCTTATATGTTTTTATTTTGTCGCAAAGTTAGTATAAATATTTGGAATAAGCATGTTTGGGTACTCCAATTTCACCATTATGTATAATCTTCTATCTTCCAATCCGTAATATTATGCGAAGCGACATCAAAGTTGACGCCTACCTTTACGATTGGCAAGCCACTTAGAGCAAAACGTTTAGGATATTCCTTGAGGTCAATCTGCTTCATCGCTGCAGCTGCATCCTTATTGAGTTTCAACTCAAAGAGATAGAGATGCGTAGCAGTTCTCAGTACCATATCCACTCTTCCTGACGGAGTGCGAACTTCTACGTCCACGTAATTATCAAGAATAGAGAATATCACATACATCATCTGCTGATAATGCCCCTCTGAATCCGCATTGTTGCAATACGGAACCGTGGCAAGAAAAGCTTGAAGCATCTGCAAAGCCCCATTCATATCATTACGGCGAATAAGAGCCGACATCTTTGCGATAGTGGTTGCTCCCTTAGGCGTTGTCATACCTATATAATTAGGTAAGAGACTGCGATATAATCCAACACGAATTTCCTTGTTGGGAATGTCAAGCGTAAAGAGTTCTGTCTCTGGATCATAGCCTTTGATGGTGATATATCCACTCTGATATAAAAGAGGCATGATGGATACCATCATTTCGGTCGGTGCGTCAAAGTCTGATTTGTCTGCCTCGCAACTTCCAATTTCCGAAGGCATTACCTGGAATTTCTTAAGCATTTCTATCAGATAGGTAGGTGTGCCTGAAGTAAACCAATAATAATCCAACTTACTTTTAGCCATAGCATTCAGCAGACTATAGGGGTTGAAAATATCTGGTGACTGAGCTGCAAAATGATAACCGTCATAAAACTCTCGCAATGCATCAAGAGTCTGAGTTCGGGTTAGATTCATCTTAACTGCCAAAGCATCAACATCTGCTGACATTTGAGTCTCCAATTCCTCCTTGGTAATACCGCAGATTCCAGCGTACTCATGATCCATGCTGATATTGGTGATATTATTGAGTTCACTGAAGATGCTCATCTGCGAAAATTTAGTGATGCCAGTCAGGAAAACAAAGCGA
>NZ_QTXV01000115.1:3967-4788 GCF_003461825.1 Prevotella sp. AM42-24
CAGGAAAACAAAGCGAAGCATAGGTTCGCAATCCTTCAGAGGACTATAGAAATTACGCATCACATTGCGCAAATCTTTCAAATGAGCATCTTCATGCACAACATCAAGTAGAGGGGCGTCATACTCATCAATGAGTACTACTACCTGCTTGCCAGTCTTTTCGTAAGCAGTCTGAATGAGTGCGATGAGACGGTCGTTCGCATCAACAGCGGGAGTCTTGATTCCCCATACTTTTTCTTGTTCTGCAAGCCGGTTTCCCAAGTATCTTTCCAGCTGGTCCTTCTCCATGTGTTTACCGCCAGCCATGCTGAAATGTAGGACAGGATATTCCGTCCAGTCCTTTTCCAACTTTTCGATGGCAAGCCCTTTGAAGAGTTCCTTCTTTCCCAGAAAATAACTCTTAAAGGTAGAAACCAACAATGACTTTCCGAAACGGCGTGGACGGCTTAAGAAGAAATGTTTGCCACCGCTATGAGTCATGCGATAGACATATTCCGTCTTATCTACGTACAGCAGATTTCGGGTGATGATTTCCTCGAAAGTCTGGATTCCTACTGGATATAATTTCAATTCTGCCATGGTTCTTTCTTTTAAGTTTCTGGTGATAATATCTTATCAGACTCTTTGCATCTGCAAAACTAATCATTTTATTTGAAATAACAAAGGGAAAAGGCAAAAATGTATCGGTAACGTTTCATATCATGGAATGTCTGGAATATATGATTTGGGCTTTCGTCATCATTTTGTAACAGCCGTGTCGTAAGAAAGAAATATTTTCTTCGTATCTTTCCTCTATAAAACGAAAATGATTTCCCTCGCAC
>NZ_QTXV01000116.1:0-4766 GCF_003461825.1 Prevotella sp. AM42-24
ACCAATTCGTTTAAACTTGTTTCCAGGTGCAAAGGTAAAAGTGAAGTGCGGGTGAATATATGTTGCTGAGCAACTTATACTCCTTGCCCAGCTTAGGAGTTAAATAATCTACTTTATTATTCAAATTTATATCTACACGTTATGGACTTAAATTCATACCCAAGGAATTTTTTGCTGACATGTTCATTACTAAGATCATAATCTGTAATAATATCAGCAGTCCAACAATACCTACCTTCGGCTTCGCCATCATTCATAACTTTCTGGTCTTTTGACAAAACCAAATCGATGAACCGGGTTTCACAATCATCAAAGATACCATTATTTCTGACATTACCATATACTTTTGTAAGATTGCCTAAAACTACTTTTTGAAGCCATGAGCAATATAAAAAAGCATTTTCCCCGATTTCTGTAACATCTGGGAGGGCTATGGATTTCAGCATGTCAAAATGCATAAATCCTCTTGAAGGAATCTTCTTACATCCTATCAAAGTAAGGTTTATACTCCCATCCCTTGCATCTCCTTCTAGAAGTCCGATATGTATTGCTTCCAATGTTTCTTCATCCACATCGGGAGCAAGAATGAGATTGATGTAAGTCTTGCCCGCATCCAATTCCTTCTTGACGTCTTCCACAATTTGATCGTAAGTGATACCTTCGTCAGTCAGCGAAACAACAGTAGCATCCAGTGCATAACTCTTAGCATTTACTGTTGCTTGCAAGAATGTATGAGATGCCAAAGGAGCTTCTTCATATTTCACAGTGAATTGGGAATTTGTTACAAAATTACCATATAAATAGGCATTGCCCTTTTCATCAGATGTAAGGGCATAATTTTGATCCCATTTCATATCGCTGCTGCCCGCAGGAGTGTATTTATTGATGCTAACTGTTATTGGCTTATTTGGCATAGTTGCAATGCGGAGGCGTGAATAGTTGCGTGTTGCCTCGGCAAAAGAAACGGTTATAGTCTCACCATTACCAGTGATTTTAGCTTTTCCCTCGATATATTCATCCGTTCCTGCTACCTTACCTTTTTTCAACATTAATGAGGTGTTAGACCATTTATAATTAGGGGCGTAATATACATGGGATATATATGCAGGGTCTCCTTCCAGATAAACCAATTCACCACTTGTCAATTCCCAACTCTTGCCATTATATGTAAAGGTTGCATTATGTCTTCCATAAGAGGTATTGTCTATCTCCAGAAGCAACTCATCTCCTTCAGCCCATGAAGTCTTGCCTTCATCAGGTGTACCTATAGCACGAGTCTGTGAATCTCCGAATGCCGGAAATTCACCAACAACCAACTGTACGTTGTTTTTGCCCGTTGTTGCGGTTGTTTCTTCTATATCACTTGTGCATGACGCCATTACTATAGTAACGACTGCCAGTATGATGTATTGAAATATCTTTTTCATATTCTTTCCTCCAATTATTTGAGATCATCTTCATTTGTCCAACCAGTCATATTATCTATGCTGATTCTGGTCAGTTCCACTTTGTCTTTTCCTACATCGAGTTTGTAGGTGTAGCGATGGCCCTCTTGAAACTCCGTATTTGACCTCATTTTTGCATGGAAGTTTTGGTCGCCAATCTTGAATTTCACGAAAATCTCGCCAGTTTTGTATGAACCAGGGATAACGATTGCAGAAAACATACCATCGTCATGCTTACAGGCTTGTACCCAATCAGGATTACCTGAAGGTGTATTCATTACAAATTTTCCCTGGTCTTGGTCTCTAAAAAATCTAACACTGTTGTGTTTAGAATACACTTGTGGTTCACTAATATCCTTATTGGGATAATCCGCAGTACCAACATGATATACTATCGTGACCAGCGACATGCGATGCTTCATAGGAATGTCTACATAATCTTTAGGGACATCGTACCAATAGCCGTTTATTAAATCTGCAGCTTTCAACTTGGTCTCATCACTTTGGTCTATATGCAAATTATAGATAAAAGGATTGGTTATATCATAAGGATACCAAGCAATCAATTCGCATCTTCCCACTTTTTCCCAGCGAAGTCTTCTGATAGGTTCCCAACGGTATAACCCATTTTCTTCCACATATTTATATTCACCAGTTCTAGTATCTTCATCACCGAAAATTTGCAGTACACTTATTAGGTCCTCATTCTCCCAATTGTTACCGTGTCCCAATGTATTGACACGAGTCTGCATACCTCCAACAGAGAAAGTGGCATTGATTTCCTGCCCTTTCAGCGTAGGAGCCATATCTTCATTTTGCGTACATGCTGTAAAGCCCATAGCCATAAGGCCCATTACCGCATAGGAAATTCTTTGTTTTATCGTCTTCATAATCTTCAGCTTTTTATTGTTAGTGAGTTAGTGAGCGGCCAAGCTCACTAACCCTGTATTCCCTATTTTCAGTACCTTAATTTATCATTACAAATCTATATCTGCGTTTAAATCACTTGAATCACCATTTCCCCAAGGAACTATATTAGCATTTTCTATAGTAATCCCAGTATTTTTAACAGTTATGTTGTATGTATATTTTTTGCCACCTTCAAATTGTCCATTGGTGGATGGTGTTATAGGGGTTGTGTATTTTACTTCGCTATCATTCAACAACAAGTAAATCTCTATATCCATCTTATTGCTTTCAAGGCTTTGCGGCAACATGATATAAGCAAAACTTTCTTCGCTTTCAAAAGGTACATCATTAAAAACACGAGTAAGAGTAGCTCTGTCACCAGCAGTTTCAACCGAACCTGTTCTTGTGTCAAATTTACCGCTTGTAAATATTCCTTTCAACTCTAAGCGATTGAATTTATAATTGTTATATTTGACACCCTGCCCTGGCTTAATTTTGAATTCAACCAAACTCATACAATGCTTAAAGCGATGTTCTGCATCTGTAAAATTCACAGTTGGAGATGCTTTACTTGCAGTAGCCCCTGAGGCAAAAAGTACATCAGCCTTACAAGGTTGGTTTGCTTCTACCTCAGCTATATTCCAATTCATTTTACCATCAGTTAAGAATTCGCTATAAGGATAGTATGCACTAAATGTTGTCTCTTTGTTGTCCTTGAAATAGATGATGTTGTCATTGTCAGCAGCTTCAAAAGTACCATCCCCATTTGTTGTTACATACTTTTTGTTGTCTCCTGTTGTATTGCCTGTTGATGTGACATTTACGCCAATGGCATCGCCTGCTGTCCAGCTGTTGTTGTCTGCAGTTCCACGGGTTTTGATATTGTTGGAAATATCCGCCTGTACGGTAGCAGCAACAGGACCATTGTTGCCGATACCGTCTTCTTCGTTAGCGCAAGCTGCAAACAGCAATGCTGCGGCAGCAATGTATAAGAATCTAAATTTCTTCATATATCTTGTTATTTAAGAGTTGTTATTGTGCTATATGTTCATTATTGTCTCCTGCCTCTGTCCAAGACTTAATGGTTCCAGAAATATCTACGGCAGAACGACTCAATTTTACTACTGTATAGTGGTATCTTTTGCCACCCTCAAGTTTTACAGGCATTGTCCATACAAAAGGAGCGTCGTAACCATTCTTGAGGTCAAACTCTATCACTCGGCTTGCTTCTTCTGTAGGGAGCAGGATTGCCTCATACAGCTTGCCAGCTTGGGTAGTTTGCATCTCAATGTCCGCAGGAGTTTCTTCACCAGAGATAGTTCCATCCACAAGATTGAAAGTGGCTTTGGTATTCTGGCCTTTCACTGTCACAGTCATTTTCTTAAGGTCTTCTTGCGTGAGACCGTTACCTGGTTGAACATCCAAAATAAGATTGCTTAACTTATGGAAGAACTTCAAGTCAACCTGTGGCGTAGCTTTGTTGCAGCCTTCTGTCTTGGCATACATGAAGTCGATAGTTTCTTGTTTCGTTTGGTCTGTTACATCAAGTGCAACCTTGTAGTCATTGACAGTGGTCTGTGGATAGTAAGAATAGAAGTCCACATCTCCATCTATCGGGAAGAAAATAGTCTTACCACCAGAAACAGGTGAAAAGGCTATACTTCCATTTGACTGATAGCAAACATTGTCAACACCCTCTTTGATTACATCCGCAGAGAGTGTCTTGCCAGCTTCTGTCATGAAGATACCAATCTTGTCACCATCAGCCCAAGCTACACCAGCAGCACGGGTGTTTACGCTAATACCACCAGTAAACTGCACGGCTACCTTATCGTTCTGGGTAGAAGGTGCGGTGTCT
Organism: Prevotella sp. AM42-24; assembly: GCF_003461825.1. Taxonomy (NCBI): domain Bacteria; kingdom Pseudomonadati; phylum Bacteroidota; class Bacteroidia; order Bacteroidales; family Prevotellaceae; genus Prevotella; species Prevotella sp. AM42-24. Next base: position 4,213 of record NZ_QTXV01000116.1, read on the forward strand.
TCTGTACTGCATGAAACCATTGCACCTGCCAAGAGTGCAAGGGCGAAAAACTTCGTCATCTTTTTCATTTTATCAATATTTTAAATGTTATTATTATTATTTGATTTCTACTTCATTGTTGAGGTTCGTCCAACCGTTGATGGTAGCTTCCAGATTCATCTTTGGCTGCATTTGGTTGTAGTTGAGTCGCAACTCATACTTTCCTCCAACCTTCATCGCAGGAGCGGTGATGTCATACTCTTGCAAGGTCTCGTTAGGAAGCAAGAGGCGGAGATAAACATGAGAGGCGGGGCTTCCCTGTATGGTCGGCATCAGCCGGATGACTTCTGATTGCAAAGTTGACTCAGTAGCCAAGATAGTAGGCATTTCCACTTCCGTTGGCTCTATGCTCGGCAAACCGTAGTCTCCATCACTGTTCTTCAGTGTAGGGAACAGACACCAGGCTGCATCTAATGCCTTACCACTCATCTCTGTGCCTTTCGGCACATTCTCAATGATGACGGTCAGTTCCGGAAGCACGCTCTTCATAGGGTTTTGCACCACATAGCTGCCTT
>NZ_QTXV01000117.1:0-269 GCF_003461825.1 Prevotella sp. AM42-24
TTGCTTTTTGTTCAGTGCAAAATTAAACTATGAGAGCTGCATGGCAAATTCACAACCTGTGCAGAATGGAGAAACAAGAACCGACACCGTTAAAAAAGCTCATTAGGGCGTTTTTCTGAGGTAATGAATTGAAAGCGTTTCCACTTCTCAAATCTGCTATTTTCGCATTTCCTCACGAACGTCACTTAAAGCCAACAACTGCCACAACCACTTGAAACTCAAAACAAAAGCCCAAATCTGCTATTTTTTGCTTTTTTAGTCATTCTTTT
>NZ_QTXV01000117.1:279-4635 GCF_003461825.1 Prevotella sp. AM42-24
AACAAAAGCCCAAATCTGCTATTTTTTGCTTTTTTAGTCATTCTTTTTCCCTAAAACCTTGGAAGTTACGAGGAATAGTCGTATTTTTGCATCACAAATCAGTTAAACGTTTTAAAAGGAGATGGATATGAAACGAGCAGAAGACAAGTATCAACGGCCACAGAACTTCCACTGGAGGAAATTCAGAAAATGAGGGAATAATGGAATATCCTTCTCTGCCCAGGTATATTTTTCTCCCTGCCCACGCAAGATTTTTTCCGTGGGCAGGGAAAAATAAAAGTGGGTACAGGGACGAAAAAAATGAAACCAAATTCCTCGAAAATTACAGACGGAAGAAGAAGCGCTTCTTTGCAACTTAACAATGCGATTCGTTAGAGCTTATAATGTGCTTTCTTTGAGGAATTAGTCTTTCAGACAACCAATAGGAACCACAAATACACCATCTTTTCTTCGATAAGCAAAATCGCCTGTTCCCGTGAGTACCATCATGAAGGAAGGCTCATTCATTTTTTCTGTATTAATTTTGCCTGCAAGAGTTAGAAGATTTGCAGCACCCTCGTTGATGAGTTTATCGCCACCTAATTTTACTTCAACAAGTCCATATTTTCCATTGCGTAGATGCACCACGGCATCACATTCCAACCCGTTTTTATCACGATAATGATACACTTCTCCATCCAAAGCGTCAGCAAAGACTCGTAAATCTCGAACACAAAGGGTTTCAAAAAAGAGTCCCATCGTATTGAGATCATTGATAAGATCTTTAGGACCTAATCCCAATACTGCCGTTCCTATAGATGGATCAATGAAGTAACGGGTATTTGCTGTACGGATAGACGTCTTAGAGCGCAGGTTAGGATTCCAGGCTTCAGAATCTTCTATGACAAATATCTTGCGCAAAGCTTCCAAATAGCTGCCTGCGGTCTTCACGCTAATTTCATTTTCATCATTTGTCATCATATCTGCCACAATCGTGCCAATTGTTGCTTGCGAACCTTGATTCCGGGCGTATGAACGCAAGAGCAATCTGGTGGTTGTTGCGTTGCGATTCACTCCATCCACACGCGAAACATCTTTTTTGATGACTGCATCTACATAATCAAAGGCTTGCTCCAAGGCAGCTTTATCTTGTAAACTACAAGCAAATGGCCATCCACCTCGACAAATGAGATACGCCAGGTCGTCTATCTTCAGTTTGTTAATAGCAACTATCTTTTCTGGTGTTTCAAATAGATTTGCCAAACTTACCTTTCCATTTGATTCACCTGACTCATAAAGACTCATAGGGCGCATAGTTAGCCAACTGAATCGCCCTGTTCCTGAATGATGCATATCCTTTTCATCAGCCGGAACTGCGGAACCAGTCAAGACAAACTGTCCTACGTCATGACGATGGTCAACTTCAAATCTGATGGCATCCCAAAGTTTGGGTGCCAGTTGCCATTCATCAATAAGCCTTGGCGTTTCGCCCTCCAATAAAACAGAAGCATCTATCTCTGCCATCTGTAGATTGGTTTCCAATGAGGCAGGATTATCCATATACAGGATACTATTGGCCTGCTGTTCGGCGGTGGTAGTTTTTCCACACCATTTGGGACCTTCTATCAAAATAGCTCCCTTGCTTGCCAATTTCTTTGCCAGCATTTGGTCTGCAATTCTATGTTTGTATTCCATATTTCAAATATTTGTTGATTCGCATGCAAAGATACAACTTTTTTTCAATATTTCCTCAGTTGGCTGAATTTTATTTCCTCAGTTGGCCGAATTTCGTTTCCTCAGTTGGCCGAATTTCGTTTCCTCAGTTGGCCGAATTTCGTTTCCTCAGTTGGCTGAATAATACCTCAAGGCTGAAATAGGTGAGCCCAAGATACTATGGGTATAAGTCAAAATGGCAGTCATCATGTAGATGTAATTCCACTTTATGCCATGAGCAATTTGTGCAAACGTTTGCATAATTTATTCACTTGATTTGCATCAATCAATGATACAGGCTAATCAAAAATATCGTATCTTTGCCACCGTAATAACAATACAAACCTATACGATAAAAATAGATTAACAATCAAAAGTATATTAACATGAAGAAATTATATTTCACCCTCCTCGCCGCAATGGCACTCACTCTCGGAGCTTGTTCAAGTAGCAACGACCCTGATATTCCAGAGCCAACTCCTACTCCTACCCCAACTCCTGAACCAGAGCCTGAGCCAGAACCAGAGCCTGGTCTCACTTCACAAGGTTGGGCAAACGACTATAGCGGTGTGATGCTGCAAGGATTTTCCTGGGATTCTTATAATGAGTCACAATGGAAGGTCTTAGCCAACCAAGTTGATGACCTGAAAGGCTACATTGATCTTGTATGGCTTCCACAAAGTGGAAAATGTATGGAAACCACCCAGGTGATGGGCTATATGCCATATTATTATTTCAATCAGAACTCATCATTCGGATCTGAGGCTGAACTCAGAAGTCTGATTACCAAGTTTAAAGCCGCTGGTATAGGTGCTATTGCTGATGTAGTCATCAACCACCGCAATACGGAGGGCTGGTATAATTTCCCTGCTGAAACATACAAGGGAGTAACCTACCAGATGCAACCTACAGACATCTGCAAGAACGATGATGGTGGAGAAACTGCTACACAAGCAGCCAAAGATGGTGTAAGCCTCAGCCAGAACAATGATGAAGGTACAGACTGGAAAGGTTGCCGTGACATCGACCACAAGAGCGAAAATGTGCAGAAGGTAATCAAAGCATATCTGAAATATCTGAAGGATGATTTAGGTTACACCGGTTTCCGCTATGATATGGTGAAAGGTTTCGATGGTAGCCATGTTGCCGAATATAATGATGCCGTAGGTGTAGAATATTCTGTTGGCGAATATTGGGATGGTAACGACAAAATAGAAAGTTGGATAAACAGAACCAACAAGAAGAGCGCAGCCTTCGACTTCCAGTTCCGTTATAATGTTCGTGACGCTATAGGCGTAAGAGATAATAAGGTTGTTGCAGCTCCAAACTGGACAAAGTTGAGCAGCAACGAAAATCTTATGCACGATGCCAATTATCGTCGTTATGCAGTTACTTTTGTCGAGAATCATGATACCCAGTATCGCTCTGCAGATGAGCAGTTGGATCCTCTTAAGCGGGATACGCTTGCAGCCAATGCCTATATGCTCGCCATGCCAGGAACACCTTGTATCTTCCAGCCACACTGGAGAGATTACAAGCCTGAGTTGAAGGAGATGATTGCTGCTCGTAAATATGCTGGTATCACCAATATGAGCAATTACGCAAACAAGAAATGCCAAAATACCTTATATGTCAATGAAGTGACTGGTACGAAGCACAAACTTCTTGTGGCTGTAGGTAATGATGCTGATAAATATGCAGGAGAAACAGGCTATACGAAGATTCTTTCCGGTTATCACTATGCCTATTTCCTCTCTAATGATGCAGAAACCTCTTGGACCGACATGCCTTCTGGCTCATACGAGGAAGGTTTCAAGACCACACTTACTGCAGTCAGCCAGACAGAGGGAGCTAAATTGGTTTATACCTTGGACGGCTCTACCCCTACTGCAAAGAGCACAACTGTAGAAAGTGGTAAGGAAATCAGCATCAATAGTACTTGTACCTTGAAGGTTGGATTGCTTGTGAATGGTGAAGTTAGAAATATCGCCACACATCAATATACGATTGAGAAGTTCAAGGCATATAAATTTATGGTTTATGTAAATGCCGATGCTGTGAAATGGAATCCATTATACTGCTATACATGGAAGAAAGCTCCATCTGTTAAGTGGCCTGGTGAAAAGATGACAGAAACAAAGACCATTGGTGGAAAGACATGGTACTACAAGGAAGTCAGCATTGATAATGCAACCGAGTTGGTGAATATCATATTCAATAATGGTACAGATAAGCCGCAGACTGTAGATATAACAGGTCTCACCAGTACGGCTTACTTTGAAATCGAAGCATCCAAGGAAGGATTGAAATATAAAGTGAAGGATGTTACAGCAGAATACAATAAATAGCATTTAGTTTAGGCATACAATTTTTATTAGTTAGTTGGTTTTGTTTTAGGTTTAAAAGAGGTATTCCCAAAAAGCGTTTTCGGGCAATACCTCTTTTGCTATTTTATAAAGTCAAGAAACGCATTAAGCAAGGTTGCATTGCCCAAATTACGGCCCTCAGTTTGGGCACTTATTGCCCGCCTCGTGAGCAACGGTTGCTCATCTCATGTTCATCGGTTCCCCATCACGTGATCCCCGAGGGACCGCTTGAAGGGCATAGCAGGACTTAAGTCATCCTGACTTTTCCTGATTTCTGTAGACACTTTTTTACTTTATA
>NZ_QTXV01000118.1:0-3285 GCF_003461825.1 Prevotella sp. AM42-24
ATAATTTTATTGTTGAACCCTTTAAAGCAGATTTGATTATGAATGTAAATAATGCTATTAATGTATTTAAGAACATCGTTGGTGTCGAGGTTGCGACTATCCAAGACGTAGTAAAGGCACAAAGTGCAGGTCTTTATATTACTGGTAAAGATGGATGGGGGTATGATTACGACATCGAGGATGAAGAGAACGGTGAAGAAAGAACTCCAACCGAGCAAGAAATCTTCGACCGCATTACCAAGGCACTTGCAGCCGGAGAAAAGGTTTACGCATGTATGACGCTTGCAAATGATTTGTGCGTGACAAAGGACACTAACACAATAATGCAGAGTAACTTTTTTGTTAATCAGAAAGTATACACTTTGCATGAAAATAAGATTGTGATGGGCGAAATCATCTATCTTTCTCTTTCACGTGGCAAATCAAAAGAAGAAGCACACAATGCTCTTTTAGGTGATATGGCTGAAAAGTTGTACTACTTCATTGGTTTCTACTTCACAAACGGAAGAACACCAAAGATTGGCTCAGAAAAAGAGCAGATTATTGACAAAATCCGCTCTTTGGCTATGGATGATTATGTAGTATTGAAGACAGAAAAGGGAGAATATCTTCTTAGACTTGTCAAAGAAATTTTTGAAAGTAAGGAGACTCTTGTAGAGGACTTAATGAAGAAAAACTAAATAGTGGAGAGATACCTTCGAGACATCTTGCAAGATTTGGCAAATTCCAAGAACCAAATGGAGCGTTTGTTTGGTACATCATACGAAACTCAAATCTTCTTCGAGAGTGATTTGGATATAATATTAAAAATAGAGGATAAAATAATAAAGATTTCTTTTGGCGAATACAAATATTATTTGTATCTTTGCCAAAAGAATTTTAAAGAAAGGATATAATATGGCATTAAAAATAAAAAATCGTGAAGAAGCAATAGCTGTACTTCGTGATATGGTTCAGAGAAAAAAGGAAATGGAGAAACAAGTTCAAGAAGAATTTGCCAAAGTACGTAAAGAAGCAGAAAATTATTATGCAACCATTTAATTTAACTCGCCTCAATATGTTTTCTCCATACCCAGTATGGCAGAATAACAATGGATCTTATACATTTAGAACGGATTTTGGAATAATCTTCAGAGTCATTTTTACAAGAAATCAAAATATTTGGCAAAATGAAGAAGCCTATGAATTTGGGCTATTCAACGAAAATAGATTGGCATCACCGAATGACCCTAAAGTTAAAGCTACAATACAATGTATTATAGAGGAGTTCTTTCTTACAAACCCAAATATACTTTTGTATCAGTGTGAAACAGGGGATAACCGTCAAGCAATGAGAGCAAGATTATTCAAAAGATGGTTTAATGATTATGTATTTGCTGAGCGGTATTATGTCAAGGTTTCGGTTTTAAGGGATGATGAAATAGACAACTATATTGCATTGATTGTCCAAAAGAGCAATCCTAAGTTGGAAAGTATAATTCAAGATTTTGACGAATTTATCGGTTTCTTAGGAGTAAAACCCGAATAAATGTAAAGAGAGAAGTGTTGACTAATGCTTTTCTCTTTATATTTTCGGGCTGCTCCCTCATTGGTCGCAGCCATCAGGCGAACCATTCAGCTTCACCTGCAAAGAGGTATCTCCAATGGTATTTTTATATTCAAGTATTAATTTATGACTATAATGTCTTATAGACAGCAATACGTATGGCTGTAAATATTAATATCTATATTTCACGTCCAAGCCTGTCATTCCTATTTTTTAAGTCTAAAGCATAAGCCTTATTCTAATGTAAAATTGTATAAGATGTATTGACGTTTATGCCATGAAGCCTCTTTTATATCGAGTTCTATCTTTGTACCGCTATTTATATGTTCTTGCCGTCCTTGGTGTAGAAATTAGCCAAATTCCTCACACATCTTCTATCCCTTTTTGAACATATCGTGTTGGTTTACATTTTCTTATTGCCTCCATATCGAGGATAGACATATATCCAAGCACCCTTCTTCTCTGTAGTTTAATGAGATATAGGAGTGAAACTTGGCTTTCCGTTTGTCGTTTTCATAGTGTCGTATATCGAAACCTAAAGTGAGATTTTTATGATCATTTGCGTTCTGATAATTTTTTGTATAGTTGTTAACAACCATTTTACTTTGCAAAGTTAGCACAAGCGGTGTTGGCAAGGGCGCACATCCTGTTTGTCTCAATATTTTTTTCAGACTTTTTGGGTGCAGTTGCTCCTTAATCAAAAACTCCATACCCAAGGGTGAAAAATATATTGGACATCTCTTGCCGTGACTCACCTTCTTCTTGTTCGCTACTATTATGCACGTAAAATAATTATTAACATTTGAAAAATTACAATTATGAAGGCAATGAACAATTTCACTATTTCAGGTTTCGTAGTAAACGACGCAAAAGTTAAGAACTTCGAGAAAGCCAGCGTAGCACGTTTCGGTCTCTCTTTCAGAACTACAGAGAAGAAGGGTGACCAGAAAGTAAAGAAGTCTTCTATCCTTGACATGGAGACTTGGATTAAGAAGGATGATACCGCCACAATTGATATGCTCAAAAAAGGCACCCTTATCAAGGTTGAGGGATTCTTTAAGGCTGATTCCTACACCAAGGATGGCAAGGAGGTTCATAAAACAGTCTTTGCTGTTACAAAAATAGAAATCATAGAGACCAAGGCTCCAAAGGTGGCATAAAGCCACCATTCATATACTCCAATTTTCATAAGAAAAAGGTTATCAGCGGATAGCCTTTTCTTTTGGTCATTTTCGTTTAGGTGTTACAGTCTTTATATCTATATTGCCGTATTCGCATATTACTGTATTGTCATATTACTCTCTATATCTATTGCTTGCAATAAGGCTATATATTTTTTTCTATATCTATATTTCTGTTTCCGTTTCTTATGTTCAACCTCATTTTTTTTAGCATAGGTTGTGCCGTTAACCATCACCATAGCTTTTTAACGTGCAAAGGTATGGCAGCCCAGGCAGACACCAAACATCAGTCGATGCTCTCCTTATCGGCGAAGATTTTTTGCAGCAGACTTCCGCAATCAGAGATTGGGTATTCTACAAAAATTCTCTACCGATTGTTTGGCTTACTGCCTTATTGGGCTGCCATCTTATAAAGCACGTAAAAAGGCTTAGGTGATGAAGGTTATGCCGGAATGATTCTAAAAAAAAATCTCGGATAGAACGAAACGGAAAGTCTTTAAAAAGGCAGATGAATCAGGAAATCCAGAATAATTTTATTGTTGAACCCTTTAAAGCAAA
>NZ_QTXV01000118.1:3295-4615 GCF_003461825.1 Prevotella sp. AM42-24
TAATTTTATTGTTGAACCCTTTAAAGCAAATTTGATTATGGAAAGAAAGAATTTTTCTGACTTTTGTATGGAAGAACATCCACAGTACAAGGCTTATAATAATGGTTATGAAAGCTTGACTGTTGTAGAACTTATTTCAATGATTATTGGAACAGGTACAAAACGTAATGTGGAACAGGCAAGACAGATTTACAATGTAATGGAAAATAGTCTCCATAAACTTGGCAAGAGTAGAAAAGAGGAAATTCAAGTTGTTCAAGGTATTGGTGATAGCAAAGCGCACGCCCTATATGCTGCAATAGAGCTTGGAAAACGCTATCAGTCAGAGAAATTTGAAAAGTCTCCCGATTTAGGTAGTAGCCTATCAATATATAATTATCTTTATCCCAAAATGGGTACATTAGACCATGAGGAGTTTCATGTTCTTCTGATGAATCAACATTTTTGTCTTATTAAAGATGTGACATTAAGTATCGGTGGATTGACGGAGACAGCGGCGGATATTCGTCTTATAATGAAAGAAGCTGTGTTGAACAACGCAACAATTATAGCCGTGGCACATAATCATCCATCAGGTTGCCCAACTCCAAGTAAAAATGACAATCTGTTAACACAGAATATAAAAAAGGCGTGTGAGTTAATGCGTATCTTCTTTATGGACCACTTGATTGTTTGTGATGGTACGTTCTATTCTTATTATGACAAAGGAAAATTGTAATAATCTTTATAATTATAAAGATAGGGATTGCAGAAATGCAATCCTTACCTTTCTGGCTGCTCCCTCATCGGTCGCAGCCATCAGGCGAACCATTCAGCTTCACCTGCAAAGAGGTATCTCCGATAATTGTCTATATTCCTTAATTTATATTTCTATTCTATATAAGTGTTATATAGAATATATCTATGCTGATATTATCCCTTTCGCCAGTTCTCTCCATGCACATCGTTGCTGTGTATGGAGAAATATGGCGAAATTGCCCAGGAGCAAAGTTTCTCTTCACTCCAGAGCAACAGGGGAGAGAGGTCTAACATTCCATCAGGGGCGTTACGAACAACACCCCTACTACGGATGCTGCACACTTTCCGGGCTGCCGTCAGAAAGTGAGGCTCGTTCTTTTTCTCAGAAGCTGAACGTTGTCCAAGCTTCACTGAGAGAATGAGGCTTACTTTCTGCCTCTGCCACATGGTCTATAAGATCACTCGGAAAGAGTACGGCATCCTTCAAACCCGGCATACCGATGTCTGCCTCGACAAGGCAGACGGTGTATGCCGGAGAGAGGTAGGCACGGCAAGGCTCCCTGCGGTCACTTTGCCATGCCT
>NZ_QTXV01000119.1:0-4465 GCF_003461825.1 Prevotella sp. AM42-24
GGAGTGCCGACGATGAAGGGTGCAACTGCAGATCCAGACAACACAGGTATTGGCTACAACAGCATCATTACAGACCTGGGTGACCACAGCGTTCCTGAAGGCTGGATACAGCATCCGAAGTTCAACGGCAAAGGTGATGTTCCTGGTCCTCCTATCCAATGGAGTGAACCGGGAGTCCTGATAATGCCCAGCCGGGTTATGGTTACATTGCCAACGACACTACGAAAGAGGAAACCTTCTTCTATCACAGTGACCATCTCGGTAGCACGTCTTACATTACAGATAATCATGCCAACATCACCCAGTATGATGCTTACCTTCCATACGGTGAACTGTTAGTTGACGAGCATAGTAGCAGTGAAGACCTGCCATATAAGTTCAATGGCAAACAGTTCGATGAAGAGACAGGCTTGTACTATTACGGTGCAAGGTACATGAATCCTGTAACGAGTTTGTGGTATGGGGTGGATCCAATGGCCGAGAAGTATCCAAATATAACAGGGTGTAGCTACTGTTTAAATAATCCAATTAAATTTATAGACCCAGATGGTAGAGATTCGTATTATACAAAAGACGGAACTTACGTTTTTACAAATACAGCTAGAACAGATAACATTTATATCATATCCAACTATAAAATTATTGGAGGCTCAAGAAACAAAACGTACTATAAGGTTTGGGGACGAATAAAAATAGACGACAAAAATCTTTCCCTATCACCGCAAGCTTATTCCCGAGTATATACAAATGTATTATATAGAAAAGGCTATGACACAAGTAAACTTAAAAATAATGCAGTTTCAATAATTATGTTAAACAACAATTCCAAATCAGACGGACCTCAATATGAATTAGGTGGAACTTATAATCATGATGCCGTAATACCTTGGTCGGATGCCCCGATAGCTGAAACAAGGAAAGAGAATGGAAAAATACAACTGACAGTATATGTTCATCCACAAGGAGACGCTGAAAGAAGAGCATACCTTTCAACAGAATCAAACGTAGAAAATATCCTTGGAGTTCATGAATTCAAAGGGCATGGACTCTTGGGAATAGGTAGCTCTCAGCATTGGAAGATACTTCAAATGCAACGAAGGCATCCTTCTTGGAAACAAACAACACCAGCCCTCAGAGAATTATATGAGTATTTAGAAAAGAAAATTCCCTCAGAGTATTATAAACATTAATAAAATGGCATTAGATTATGATAACTAATAAAGAAGTGTACTGTGCGTTATTTATTTTCATAGCAATAACATTAACAGGTTGTCAATCCAATATGGAGTTACCAGCTGAATTAGTAGCAGTAGTGGACAATTATCCCCTAAAATATAATCCTGCTAATTCTCATATAGAATATTCACGAAAAATAAATGTCGTATTTAAAATTAAGAATATGAGTTGGAGAAACTTTTTTATTCCTATTAGTGATGAGAGAGGAAATAAGTATCATTCTTTTATAAAAGTTTCATCTCCAACGAATCACAATGTAATAGTGGGTGCTTATTATTGGCAGAATAAAAGTGTGCTAAATAGTGGAGATAGCATTAGCATTTGTGTCCGATTAATGGAGTCAGATTTACGGGATTTAGGCGTGTATGATTTGCCCCCCAGGGATGTGATAAAGCGGATGAGCTTCGAGTACGTTGTTGATGTAAATGATTTAAAAGAAAGCGATTATCTTATTCCCAAGTTAAAATTCCATATTTCCCAAAATGTTAAGTATATTTGTCAAAAACCTGAAGGGATGTGTGGATAAGTTATTTTTGGATTCCAAATAGGGAGGTGGATAATCGACATACTATTTCAAGTCTACATCAAAGACTTTCAAGTATCTTATACCAATATCATCAATGTCACCCAGAAGAACAATACCGTGTACCGCAAGCAGGTGGCAGAATACGGACACAACCGCCACTTCTACATGCACGACCTTGTTACTGCCGAGACGCTCTACGATGCAGCAGGCAACAAACTGCAAGGCACACAGAATACCTACGAGCTCAAACAGCAGACAGACGCGACGGTATATTTCCCCGCACTCGTCTCTGTAAAGCAGGCTATTTGCGACAACAACGGCTCGGACAGCATGAGCACCACGATGCACAACGGCACAAAGCCGTCGGTCTACGATATGACCTACGATGCCTACCTGCCATACGGTGAATTGCTTGTGGATGAACATACATCATCTGAGGATATGCCATATAAGTTCAATGGTAAGGAATTAGACCAGGAAACTGGACTGTATTATTATGGGGCAAGGTATATGAATCCTGTGACGAGTTTGTGGTATGGAGTGGATGCTTTAGCAGAAAAATATCCAAGCATTGGTGGATATGTTTACTGTGTTGGTAATCCGATAAAGTGTGTTGATCTTGATGGAAAAGCAGTTTGGTTATTTGCAACCGAACTACCTGGCACTCATGTGCTATTCGCAACTCATACTTTTTTGGTAGTTACAGGAGATAATGGAAAAGTGTTAAGATATGCTGCCTATGGCCCTCAAAATGGAAACCCTATTGGCGGTGACAAATTAACTGAGTGTCATTAAATACAGGATTTCAAACATGCAAGCCAAAACCTTGGACAAAAAAAGAACAAGAAAAAGCTTTGAAAGAAAAGAATAATAGTAATAGATTTAAAGCTCTGTAAGAAATGAAAAAAATATTATTTTTTTATTTACTCTGCTGTATTTCCATAATTTTGCTATGGCTTGCAATAGATGATTGTGACATTGAAAGCAAAGATTTTAAATTTGGCTTTAATGCTCTATTTTTTATCACATGTATATTTTATGGTCCAATATTTACAATAACAGCTTGTATTTTATACTATACAAAAATCAGTAAAGAAATTTTATCAAATGTAAGGTATAGCATATTATATTGCATATTCCCATTTCTTTGCTACAAAATTCTTACTGTAATTTTTGCACATATTGGCACTAACATTGGGTCTGTATTAGAATATAGTATTCCTGTAGTTTTCATAATTCAAAATGTAATTATTATCTTAAAAGTGCTAATAAAAAAATGATAGAACTGTTCTGTTTATTGTGGAAGTGAAAGAGGAACCGTGTACGTATCATGATCTATCCCGCTCCGATCATCACTGTCACGAAGAACCGCTTCACCAAGCATTACTTCATTGGCAGCAAGCGTATTGCCTCCAAGATTGGTACAGGCAGGGTCAGCAATGTCTATGGCATTGGCGGCAACAACATCACGGCAGGGCAGAAAGACTATGCCGCCCGCATGATGCAGATAGAAAAGCAGCGTGAGGAGTATTACAAGCAGCTCGGCACACCGCCGGGAGTGCCGACGATGAAGGGTGCAACTGCAGATCCAGACAATACAGGTATTGGTTACAACAGCATCATTACAGACCTGGGTGACTAATCCCAATTCTGATGGATCTGGTATTTGGTCTTTTACATATCCAGGTTTCATATCAAGATTTCTGAAACAATTTGTTGGTGCGACATTCAGAGTGAAGCCTTCCCCAACAACAAGAGGTCTCGGTAATATAAATTATCAGGACTACTTTGTAATTGGACTTATAACACAAGACTTGTTTCTGATATAGCGTTAAGCCAATCAGATTATTTCTATTTTGTGTTCAGTCGCATATATAGAGAGATGCGACTGAACACATAATAGAATCACTTGAGCTAAAACCAATTGAATATGATAATGTATTAAACTTCGCATTATGAAAAAAAAATTATTATAGCAACTCTTATAATTTGCGTTGTGTTTTATATGTTGTTATCAAGCAAAGAATACCGAAATTACAAGATAACGAACATTACACTTTCTGAGATTGTTATCAAAGATTCTCTTTTGAATTTGAGAAAGGGAAATAGATATTTCCTATTAGAATTCATGGTAGACTATTGCAATAGTTCTTTAACTTTTATGGGAGGAGGTATAGAACCTGGTTTGAATGGTACAATTGAGTCAATTAAATCTATAAAAATAATAGATTCCAATGGCAATGATATATCCTCGTTGTTTCATAATCTTACAATTGAGGACAATTATTTATGGCTCGACGATTACTTAGTTTTTTCTAAAAATTATAATATTGATTCTTTGGTAAATAGCATAAATCATCGAGATAGAAATGAAATTGGACAAAGAATTACTATTCCACGCTTATTCGTGATTGATTCTACTTCTGTAATCCCAGACTCTATTATTCTAAATTTTGGAACACATTCTATCATTAGTAATGTCAAATATAAAAAAAGTAAGCCTTTTGTTTTAAGTACAAGTGATAGATAGAAATATAAAACTACGTCACAATATTCAAATCATATCAAAATGTAGTAGAATCATTAAAATCAGCAACAAAATGGAACGCAAGAAACGAACCGGGTGTGTCATAAGCCTGTGACGCACCCTTTTTTGTGTGTTTTTCTGTATATTTTAGTTGAATCGTAGTCTTTCTTTACAAG
>NZ_QTXV01000012.1:0-73928 GCF_003461825.1 Prevotella sp. AM42-24
ATCTGCTACGAGGGTGGTCTGGATGAGAACGGGAAGCCTGCCAAAGCAAATCTGGCAGGCTTCATTGTTTTTTTTATATCAAAATTTCTTTTGTGTGTTAGAAATCCCACTTGGCGCCTAAGCATGGTCGAACCATGAAACCAGCATTGGAACCGAAATTATTGCTGATCTCTACCTCGCCACCTACGCTCAGATTGTTGCAGCCGAAATGCTGGCCTACATTATACCAAAGCTGAGGCTCTGATGTGAAGACGGTATGCTCGGCGGTGAAAGCAACTTCGCCCTCATCGTTAAACTTCAAATTGCCATGCTTGTCCTTGAATGAGCTGTGGTTCTCCCACCAGAAATCGGCAAAACCGCTAAAGTTCAGACCTTTTACACCAAAGATATCTTTGCAACCCCATACTGCTGTAAACTGCATTGGGACATTCTGGTCTGTTTTGCGAATCGTCTTATAAAGTGCCTGCAAAGTCAATGTGTTCTTGAAACTCTTGTCGTGCATGAAATACTCTACACCGAAAAGCCATGCATTGTTGATAGGATAATCCTTATAAATACCACCATTATACTCGGCATGGAGACTCAAATTCTTCAATTTAGAGTTCTGCCAAAAGTTGAGGGCGCGAGAAATCTCGGTATAAGTTCCACCTTGTGACATGTTGTGTGCGTACTTGTTGCCCGTATTTGGGTCTGTCATCTGATTCAGATTGAAATCATGATCCACGAAGAAATAGGTGTTACCCCATTTGTCCTGCTTGAACATTTCAAGGGTGAGGGTTACGAACTTACGGTCAGAACCGAAATCATACAGGACCTGTGCGTTGGTTTGTGCCTTTGCGAATCCGCTAACCAACAAGGTGGCAATCATCAAAAATAAACTTTTCATGTCGTCGTATTATTCTTTGTTTTGAAAAATTATATAAATTAAAATTAATTTTCTTCTTTCTTTTTCGACTGCAAAGGTATGAATATTATTTAAAACGACAAAGTATTGATGTGAAAATTTGGAATAATCGTGGAAAAACATTACTTTTGCAAGGGTTTTTCCAGTAGAATTGGAATTTAAACGTGTTTTTATTAAAATAATCATTGACTTAAACATAGACTTTATGGGATTTTTTAAGCGTTTTTTTGGCGGCAAAAGTGAGTCGTCTGAAGATAAGAAGGAAGATCAGTCTGCCAAGAATTTCGAGGTGCTGAAATATGATGGTGTGCGGGCGATGCATCAGGGACAGATGGATTATGCCATCAAGTGTCTGACCAATGCTTTGCTGGCTAAACAGGTAGATGAAGAGGGGGATGCTTCCAAAGAGGACCAGGAGGTTTTGGAGGTGCGTGATTTTCTTTCTCTGGCTCTTATCCAGAAAGGTGAACTCGCGCAGGCTTATGATCAGCTTCGCAAATTGTCGGAAGCTCAGCCGGATAACAAGCAGATTTTTGTTCGTATGGCTGAGGTGACTTATATGATGGAGGATTATGGGGCGATGTCACATGCCTGTGAGAAGGGGATGCTCATCGACAAGGATGATGCTCATCTGCTATTCCTGTATGCCAAGGCTTGCTTGGGACAGGGTGATGTGATCAATACCATTGCCATGCTGACGAAGAGTATTCTTTTGGCTGAAAAGCAGCAGGAGGGTTTGGCGCAGGCGGTACAATCCAGATTGCTGCGTGGCGAAACGCTTTTGAAGTTGGGTGATGTGAAGGGTGCAGAGGAAGATGCTGCCTGGCTTCTTGAACAGTTGGAGGAGCCTGTAGAGGAGGTGCTCCTCCTGGAGGCTCGTATTCTGCTGGCTCAGGGAAAGATGGATGATGCTATCTCCTATTATAATAAGGTAATAGACGTGAACCCATTCTCTGCCATCGCTTTCAAAGAGCGTGGTGCAATCTATCTGGCAAAGGGTGACAAGGTGAATGCGGAGAAAGATATGCAGAGTTACCTGGAAATGAATCCTCAGGAGGCGGATGCTGTGACGGGGGAATTTAAAGCTGAAGGTAAGGAACATTGCAGATAAAATACAAGTTTTGTAGATAAAAAACGTATTTTTATGATAAAAATCGGTTGAAAGTAGGGGATTTATCGAAAAATATAAGCAAAATGTAGAAAAAACTATCAATTTGTTTGGTGGTATCAGAAAAAAACACTACTTTTGCAAGCGTATAATATCAAACAATTAAAACAAGAAAGAATATGAAGTTTAATGCGTACTATTTTAGCTTTTACTTTTACTTTGCAAGCAATTGTAAAGCGGGAAGTTGCGTGTAAATTTCAACTTAGGATATAAGATTAAGAAATCTATCGAAACGGTCCCGCTCTATATGGAGCAGGACCGTTTTTCGTAAGAGTCTTCTTCTGGATGAGTCTTGAGAATATTCAAACTAATAAAAGAAAAAGAGGCAATGAAGAGAATAGCAATACAAGGTGAGTTAGGATCATTTCATGACATTACTGCGCATGAGTATTTCGAGGGCGAGCAGATAGAGTTGATTTGTTGTGCTACCTTCGAAGAGGTGTTTGAGAACATCAAGCGTGATCCTACTGTCATCGGCATCACTGCCATCGAAAATACCATTGCTGGCAGTTTGCTTCACAATTATGAGTTGCTACGACAGAGTGGTACTACTGTGGTGGGTGAGCATAGGCTGCACATCGAACATAGTATCTGTTGTCTTCCGGAGGATGATTGGAGTACGCTCCAAGAGGTTCACTCTCATCCTGTAGCTTTGATGCAGTGCGGTAAGTTTCTTGCCAACCATCCCGACTTGAAGGCGGTGGAGGCTGAGGATACGGCGGGTTCGGCAGCTTATATTGCTAAACACCATGTGAGAGGGTGGGCGGCTATCTGCTCTTCTTATGCTGCTCAGATGTATGGCATGAAGGTGCTGCAGGAAGGTATCCACGATAATCCGCACAATTTTACCCGTTTTCTCGTGGTTTGCAATCCGCAGAAGGCTGCACTGCTTCGTCCGATAGAGAAAGCCAACAAGGCGAGCATCGTGTTCAGCCTCTCTCACGACAAGGGTTCTCTCTCCAAAGTGCTCACCATCTTGAGTTTCTATGATATCAATCTGACGAAGATTCAGTCTTTGCCTAATATCGGACACGAATGGGAGTATCTCTTCTATGTCGATTTGACTTTCGACAACCTTACCCGATACCGCCAGAGTATTGATGCAATTACTCCTCTGGTGAAGAAAATCAAGGTGTTAGGGGAATATGAGGAGAAAGAGTGAAGAATTCGTATGCTCTTGCAATTTAACATGAAACATTGAACATTAAAAATAAACATTAGATAAAATGATACAGCCAGCGAATAGAGTAACGGAAATTCAAGAATACTACTTCAGTAGAAAACTGAAGGAAGTGGCCAAGTTGAATGCCGAAGGAATGGATATTATCAGTCTTGCGATCGGTAGTCCGGATATGCCTCCTTCTAAGCAGACCATTGATAAATTGTGTGAGGTGGCACAGCGCCCTGATGCACATGGTTATCAGCCTACCGTGGGCATACCTGAGTTGCGCAAGGCAATGGCGGGTTTCTATAAGCGATGGTACAATGTGGATCTTGACTGGGCTACGGAGATTCAGCCGCTTATCGGTAGCAAAGAGGGAATCCTGCACGTAACGCTTGCATTCTGCAATCCAGGTGATGAGGTACTCATTCCTAATCCAGGTTATCCTACATATACTGCCATTAATAAGATATTGGGTACCAAGATTACTTATTATGATCTGCGTGAGGATAATGGATGGCAGCCGGACTTTGAGGCTTTGGAGAAGATGGACTTGAGTCGCGTGAAGCTGATGTGGACCAACTATCCGAATATGCCAACGGGTGGAAATGCCCGCATGGAAACTTACGAAAGATTGGTGGAATTTGCCAAGAAGCATGATATCGTGGTGGTGAATGACAATCCTTATTCGCTTGTGCTGAATGAGCATCCGATGAGTATCATGCAGGTGCCTGGGGCAAAGGACTGCTGTATTGAGTTCAACTCTATGAGCAAGAGCCATAATATGCCAGGATGGCGTGTGGCGATGATCTCCAGCAATAAGACTTTCATCTCCTGGATCCTGAAAGTGAAGAGTAATATCGACAACGGTTCGTTCCGTGGTATTCAGTTGGCTGCTGCTGAGGCTTTCAATACGAATAGCGATGAATGGCATCATGAGTATAATATCGTGAACTATCGCCGTCGCCGTGATATCGCAGAGGAAATCATGAAGGTGATGGATTGTACTTTCGATCCGAATCAGGTGGGTATGTTCCTTTGGGGAAAAATTCCGGAAAAGTATGCAGATGTAGAGGATTTGACGGAGAAGGTGCTCCATGAAGCCCGTGTGTTTATCACCCCTGGTTTCATCTTTGGAAGCAACGGAAAGCGCTATGTCCGTATCAGCCTGTGTGCTAAGGATGAGAAAATGAAGGAGGCACTTGAAAGAATCAAGAGTGTGTTTGAAAAGAAATAAAAATAATTAAAATATACGACTATGGAATTAGAATTAGAACCATTGAATTTTCCTAGTGATCAGGAACGCCCTTGTGTGATTGCAGGTCCATGTTCTGCAGAGACAGAAGAGCAGGTTATGACAACAGCAAGACAGCTGGCTGCTAAGGGTTGCCATATGTTTAGAGCTGGTGTATGGAAGCCTCGCACCAAACCAGGCGGTTTTGAGGGAAATGGTGAGGCTGCTTTGCCTTGGATGAAGCAGGTGAAGGAGGAAACCGGTATGCTGACTGCTACTGAGGTGGCTACACCTGAGCATGTGGAGCTGGCCTTGAAGTATGGTATCGATATTCTATGGATCGGTGCACGTACTTCTGCCAATCCTTTTGCGATGCAGTCTCTTGCTGACAGTTTGAAAGGCGTGGATGTACCGGTATTGGTGAAAAACCCTGTAAACCCTGATTTGGAGCTGTGGATCGGTGCTCTCCAGCGTATCAATCAGGCTGGTATCAAGAAGTTGGGTGCTATCCATCGTGGTTTCTCCAGCTTTGATAAAAAGATTTATAGAAATCTTCCTATGTGGCAGATTCCTATTGAGTTGCATCGCCGCATTCCACAGTTGCCTATCATCTGTGACCCAAGCCATATCGGTGGTCGTCGTGATTTGATCGCTCCACTTTGTCAGCAGGCAATGGACCTTGGTTTTGATGGCTTGATCGTGGAGAGTCACTGCCAGCCTGATGATGCTTGGAGTGATGCTAAGCAGCAGGTTACTCCTGATGTTCTGGATTACATCCTGAGTCTCTTGGTGGTTCGTGATGAGCATTATTCTACTGAAGGTCTGCATCAGTTGCGTGGTCAGATTGATGAGTTGGACAACCAGTTGATGGATCTCTTGGCTAAGCGTATGCGTGTTTGCCGTGAGATAGGTACTTACAAGAAGGAGCACAATATGACCATCGTACAGACCAACCGTTACAATGAAATTCTGGACAAGCGCGGTGCACAGGCTGCCCTTTGTGGTATGAGCTCTGAGTTTGCTGCCCAGATCTTCGAGCATATCCATGAGGAAAGTGTTCGCCAGCAGTTGGAAATTTTGAATCAGAAGTAATATTTAAGTGAAGAGTGAAGAACGAAGAGTGAAGAATTAAAATGAGAATATTAATCATGGGAGCAGGTAAGATGGGAAGTTTTTTCATCGACCTGCTCAGCTTCGATCATGAGGTGGCAGTATATGAGAAGGATGCTAAGCGCCTTCGTTTTACCTACAACTGTTACCGTTTCACCAAGATGGAGGAAGTAGAGATGTTTCGTCCGGAACTGGTCATCAATGCGGTGACGGTGAAATATACTTTGTCTGCTTTCGAAGAGGTGTTGCCTCATTTGTCGAAGGATTGTATCATCAGTGATATAGCTTCCGTGAAGACGGGTTTACAGGAGTTTTATGAGAAGAGCGGATTCCGCTATGTCAGTACGCACCCGATGTTTGGTCCTACGTTTGCCAATCTGAATCAACTTTCAGAGGAGAATGCGGTCATCATCAAGGAGGGCGACTACATGGGCAAGATCTTCTTTAAGGACTTGTATCAGAAGTTGGGATTGAGTCTGCATGAATATACTTTTGATGAGCACGACCAGACGGTGGCATATTCGCTGAGTATTCCTTTTGTCAGCACCTTTGCCTTTGCGGCTGTGATGAAGCATCAAGATGCACCTGGTACTACCTTTAAGCGCCACATGCAGATAGCCAAGGGTGTGTTGAATGAGGATGATTATCTCTTGCAGGAAATCCTTTTCAATCCTTATACTTCGGGACAGGTTTCTCAGATACGTGAAGAGTTGGCAGAGTTGATAGATATCATCGATCACAAGGATGCCAAACGCATGAAACTCTTCCTGACGAAGATTCGTAACCATGTAAGGGAGGATATTGAAATCAAGGAGCATTGATGATTCGTAACTTTGCACCCGCAAACTATCTAAATGAAGAGTAGTGAAGTTCAATATCAAAAAAAAGAAAAATATTATGAGTGAACAGATAGAACAACAGAATAACAAGGCTACGGATGCTCCTGTTTCTGCTGCCAATGAGCCAGCAGCTGCTTTCCAGGTTGTAAACGAGGGCTTTTCTACCCGTGAGGCAATCGAGGAGGCTAAGCGTTGTCTTCATTGTAAGGTCCCACAGTGCCGTAAAGGATGTCCGATAGAAAATGACATTCCTGAATTCGTACACGAGTTGTCGATGGGTAATATGGGAGCTGCCATGTCTATCATCAATGAAAAGAGCAACTTGCCTGCTATCTGCGGACGTGTTTGCCCTCATGAGAAGCAATGCCAGGGTCATTGTGTCTTGGGCAAGAAGGGTAAACCGGTACAGATTGGTAAACTGGAGCAGTTTATTGCTGATTTCGATACGAAGATGAAGTTGTCTCGTGAGAAACTTCCTCAGAAGACTCGTGGTCGTGTGGCTGTCATCGGTTCGGGTCCGGCTGGCTTGACGGTTGCCGGTGATTTGGCTCGTCAGGGCTTCAATGTAACCATCTTTGAAGGTCAGGCTGAACCGGGTGGTGTCTTGATGTATGGTATTCCTGAGTATCGTCTGCCAAAGAGTGTGGTGCGCGATGAGGTGAGCAAAATCGAGGCATTGGGCGTTCAGTTTATTACCAATTGTATGGTAGGCGAGAACAATGTAACGATCGACAGTCTTTTCCGTGCAGGATATGATGCGATCTTTATGGGAACGGGTACGAATGTGCCTCAGAATATGGATTCTACTCCTGGAAGCAAGTTGCATGGTGTAAGTCAGAGTACTTATTTCCTCCATAATGTGAATGCTTACAATGAGGGTGCCCTGACACGAGATATGGTGCCTTTGCGTGATTGCGAGAAGGTGGGTGTGATCGGTGGTGGTAATGTGGCCATGGATGCTGCCCGTACGGCTATTCGTCTGGGTGCTGATGTGACAGTGCTTTATCGTAAGACTCAGGAGGAGATGCCTGCCATTCAGAGCGAATATGAGGATGCTGTGAAAGAAGGTGTGAAGTTTGAGTGGAAAACTACTGTTGAAGCTTTCCTGAAAGGTAAGAACGGACGCTTGGGCAGTTGTGTGCTGAACACGCCTGATGGGGAGAAGGTAGAGATATTTGATAGAATCTATCTGGCTATCGGCTCTCGTCCTGCAAACCGTATCGTTTCTACTACAGCTGGTATTGAGGTGGATGAGAAGGGCTATGTTAAGGTTGTTGACCGTCCGTTTGGTATGACTACCCGTCGTGGTGTCTTTGCAGGCGGTGATGTGGTTCACCGTCCTCAGACTGTGGTCTTAGCCATGAAGGCTGCCAAGGAAGTGGCTCAGGGTATTGCTCAGTATGTGGATGCCATCAAGTTGCTTGAGGAGGCTAAACGTATTGAGAAGAGTGGTACTACTGGGGCTGAAAATGAATAAGGAATTCTCTATCATATTGTGATTGATAGAATCGTATATAAGAGCAAGGCGTTTTGATGACCTTGCTCTTTTTTTGTTTGTGTGTTCTCCCTTAATTCTCCTTAAACTTTTTAAACTTCTGTGTTTATGTTTGGTCGTTTTCAAGTAATTATGTACTTTTGTGATAACTAAATGTTACGATTATGAAGAGATTGATTATATGGGTCTTGATGGCATTCGTGACGTTCGTGGAGGTGATGGCGCAAAAGACATGTGTTGTTGCCAATGCGGAAGATCATGTGCCTATCAGGGAGGCTCTTATCCATACCAATAATAACCATTGGGCGCGTACGGACTATCGGGGATACTGGTCTATGAAATATCAGTTCGATAGTGCCACGGTTTCGAAGTCTGGCTTCTTGAAGACGACTGTTTATCTGAAGGAATTGCCTGATACGGTTTTTCTGATTCCTGAGAGTACGCAGTTGGGAACTGTGGAAGTCTGGGGTAAAGACCAGCAGCATGTCAAGGATATGGAAGACCAGGTGCAGCAGGCTGCAAGTATGATAGGCTCTGGAACTACTGGTATCGGTATTGACTTGGGGAATATGTTGGACAGTCGTGGTCGTCGCGATCAGAAACATTTGCGGAATGCCCGGAAAATATTGGGTGAATATGACAAGAAAGACCCGATAGTCTCTGCCTATGAACAGGCTACGGGCAAGCAGATACAGCTTTCTCCTCCCGGTATGAAAAAAGAAGAGGAAAGTGTCCCGGAATTGGAGGAAAATGATGGGAAATCCCTGAAATAGAGGTGATAAAATGGCTATAATATACTCGATTGTCCGAAAAACAAGGCATGATGTTCTTGAATTGGTATTTTTTATGATAAATTATACATGGAAATTCGGAAAAAAGTTGTAATTTTGTAGCCAAAATATAAAGAAGAATTAAACATGTTTGAAAATTTAAGTGATAGATTAGAGCGCTCTTTCAAAATATTGAAAGGTGAAGGTAAGATAACTGAAATCAACGTGGCTGAAACCATGAAGGATGTACGTCGTGCACTTTTGGATGCCGATGTGAACTTTAAGGTTGCCAAGGAGTTTACCAACTCTGTGAAGGAAAAGGCGCTGGGTATGAACGTGCTTACTGCCGTGAAGCCAGGACAGTTGATGGTGAAGTTGGTACACGATGAGTTGGCTGAGTTGATGGGAGGCGAAGAGGCTCCTTTGAAGCTCGAAGGCCATCCTGCTATTATCCTGATGAGTGGTTTGCAGGGTTCTGGTAAGACTACCTTCAGTGGTAAGCTCGCTAATATGCTGAAGACCAAGAAGGGAAAGAAACCATTGCTCGTAGCGTGCGACGTATATCGTCCTGCTGCTATCGACCAGTTGAAGGTGGTAGGTGAGCAAGTGGGAGTTCCTGTATATGCTGAGCCTGACAACAAGGATGTATGCGTGATTGCTGATCATGCCATCCAGCAGGCTAAGACCAATGGCAATGATGTGGTCATCGTCGATACTGCCGGCCGTCTTGCCATCGATGAGCAGATGATGAATGAGATCAGTAATCTGAAGAATCATTTGCACCCGGATGAAACCTTGTTTGTTGTTGACTCCATGACTGGTCAGGATGCTGTCAATACAGCGAAGGAGTTTAATGATCGCTTGGATTTCAATGGCGTTGTACTTACCAAGCTTGATGGTGATACCCGTGGTGGTGCTGCACTCAGTATCCGTACAGTGGTAACCAAGCCTATCAAGTTTATCGGTACTGGTGAAAAGATGGAAGCCATCGACGTGTTCCATCCTGCTCGTATGGCAGACCGTATCCTCGGTATGGGTGACGTGGTTTCACTCGTAGAACGTGCTCAGGAGCAGTTTGACTTAGAAGAGGCTAAGAAGTTGGAGAAGAAGATTCGCAAGAACCAGTTCGACTTCAATGACTTCTATGCTCAGATTCAGCAAATCAAGAAGATGGGTAACATCAAGGATTTGGCCAGCATGATTCCTGGAGTCGGCAAGGCTATCCGCGATGTTGATATCCCTGAGGATGCTTTCAAGGGGGTTGAGGCTATTATCCAGAGTATGACTCCTAAGGAGCGCTCAAATCCTGGTATTCTGAATACCAGCCGCCGTCAGCGTATCGCCAAGGGTTCTGGTACCAATATCCAGGATGTGAACAAGCTCATCAAGCAGTTCGATCAGACCCGCAAGATGATGCAGATGATGACTGGCAACAAGATGACTCAGATGATGAGCCGCATGAAGGGTATGCCAGGTATGCCTAAGATGCCGGGAATGTGATTAAATACTTAACATTTAATATTGAATCAAATGCAGCTAATCGACGGAAAGGCGACAGCAGCCGCCATCAAGGAACAGATAGCCGAGGAGGTGAAGCAGATAGTAGCGCAAGGCGGCAAGCAACCTCATCTCGTGGCCGTGCTCGTGGGGCACGACGGAGGTAGTGAGACCTATGTGAAAAACAAGGTCTTGGCTTGTGAAAAGTGTGGATTTAAATCTACGCTGATCCGATTTGAAGATGACGTAACAGAAGAGGAACTTCTGGCTTGCGTTGACAGACTCAATCAGGATGATGATGTGGATGGATTCATCGTACAGTTGCCTTTGCCTAAGCATATTGATGAGCAGAAGGTGACGATGGCGATAGACTATCGCAAGGATGTGGATGGTTTCCATCCTGTCAATGTGGGTAGAATGGCAATCGGTCTTCCTTGTTTCATTTCTGCCACTCCATTGGGTATTCTTACCTTATTGCAGCATTATCATATCGAGACCAGTGGCAAGAAATGCGTGGTGCTCGGACGTAGCAATATCGTTGGCAAGCCTATGGCTCAACTGATGATGCAAAAGCAGTATGGTGATGCTACGGTAACGGTCTGTCACTCTCATTCCAAGAACCTGAAGGAGGAATGTCGTGAGGCTGATATTATCATCGCTGCTATCGGCAGACCGGATTTCGTAACGGCTGATATGGTGAAGCCGGGTGCTGTTGTGATCGATGTGGGTACAACGCGTGTACCTGATGCAACTAAAAAGAGCGGTTTCCGTCTCAATGGTGATGTGAAGTTTGATGAAGTAGCAGAGAAATGTTCTTTCATCACACCGGTTCCTGGTGGTGTAGGACCGATGACGATCTGTTCTTTGATGAAGAATACCCTCGCTGCTGGCAAAAAAGAATATTATAAGTAGGGGTGAGGTCTGAGTCTGATAGCTATTACAGACAAGGCAGCCCCATACTAAAAAGAAATACAAGTATCAAACAACTTATACTTGTAAGCGAAACAAGTAAGCTTAACAAATACTTGATTTTTTATAACTCTCTAATTTGGTCGGGGTAGGGCGCAGTGATGCACTCGGCCCCTTTTTTGTAGATATATCTCTTATTAAAAACATAAATCAATGAAGATGAACCATAAAATTTTATTGGCTTCTACAGCTATACTTTCCTTTACCTCGTTGATGGCGAGTGGCAAGTTGAATCCTAAGGGTAATCCTGCCTTCTGGGATGAGCAGAATGCTCCTGCCTATTCCGTGATGGGTAAGGATACGACCTGTCAGGTGTTCCTGTATTCTCCTGATCCTACCCAGGGATTACATTTGGCGTATCTGTCAGATAATGAAAAATGGATCGAAGTAGGACAACTTTGTGCTTCTGATTATGGTCCTTGGGGATCGGGTAAGAAGATGTACAGTCCCTCTGTTGTACAGGCCAATGATGGAACTTGGCGTGCCTTGTGGAGTGTGGGAGAATTGTTTCCGCAGTTTGCAGTGGCTTATTCCGAAGATTTGGTGACATGGCGCCCGCAGGATTATCCCATTGTAGCCGAGAAAGGAGTGAAATCTCCTGTTGCTTACCAGATGGAAGATGGTAATTTTGATATCTATATCAAGACGGCAAAGGGAAAACGCTACGTGCAGGCTTCTCAGGATTTCCGTACTTTTGTGGAAGATTCCTTGGAAGCTTCTGCCGATGAAATCCTATGGGATAAGGATTCGGTACTGATCAATGGTAAAATGCAGAAGGGTGATGAGTTTGAAATACCTGCTGTTCACCTGAATTATATCCGTGCTTGGTTTAAGGCCTTGGATGAGGAGAATCGGGAAAATAACCGTCAGATTCCAAAAACAAATCAGGAACTGGCTGCGCTTGTCAAGGAATATAATGACAGACAGGTTGCCATGCATGGTGAAAAGGCTGTTCTTACTCAGATGGATGAGAGCGACAGGATAGAGGCGAAGTTGGTGGTTGACGGAAAACAAACGAAGCGTATCTCAGATAAGTTGATTGGTATTTTCTTTGAAGATATCAGTCGGGCTGCTGATGGCGGATTGTGTGCCGAACTTCTTCAAAACGGTGATTTTGAATACAACAAGGATGATAGAAAGCATTCGTGGAATGCAACGACTGCTTGGCAGGGAGTGGACTTGTCTTCTGTTTCCGTAGAAAACGGAGTGAGCAAAAATAATCCTCACTATGCGGTGTTGGGTGCTACACCTATTTATAATATAGGATGGGATGGCATTTCTATCCTGCGAGGTGCTCGTGATGCGAAGAAGGAAGGAAAGCATGCTGCTTCTTATTATGACGTGAGTTTGTATGCTCGTTGCCTGAATGGAAAGAATAAGCAACTCATGGTAGCTTTGGTTGATGAAGCGGGGGATGTTATATCACAGGCTAAGGTGAAGGTTGTTGGCAATGAGTGGTCTGAATATAAGGCGCAACTGGTCATTACTGATAAATATCAGGGAAATCTCGAAGAGGGTAAAGGCATCCGCTTTGCCCTTATTCCAAAGGGAGAGACTCAGGTGGGTATTGATCTCGTGAGTCTGAAACCTCATGATACTTATAAAGGTCACGGACTCCGCAAGGATCTGGCAGAGAAAATCGCAGAACTCAAACCGAAGTTTGTTCGTTTCCCTGGCGGTTGTATGTTGCATGGACAGGGTCTGGACAATATCTATCATTGGAAGGAAACGGTAGGACCCTTGAAGGATCGCAAACCAGCCAGAAATCTCTGGAATTATCATCAGACCAGACAACTCGGTTTCTATGAGTATTTCCAATGGTGCGAGGATATGGGTGCAGAGCCATTGCCGGTATTGGCAGCGGGTGTACCTTGTCAGAATTCACAGCCTAATGCGCAAGGACTCTGCGGACAGCAGGGAGGTATTCCGATGGACCAGATGCCACAGTATGTACAGGATGTACTCGACCTGGTGGAGTGGGCGAATGGAGATCCTGCCACTTCTTCATGGGCCAAGATGCGTGCTGATGCAGGACATCCGGCTCCTTTCAATCTGAAGATGATTGGAATCGGAAACGAAGACCTGATTTCTACGACATTCAAGGAGCGTTATCTGATGATATGCAAGGCATTGAAGCAGAAATATCCTGATATCGAGGTGGTGGGAACGGTAGGACCTTTCCATTATCCTTCTTCAGATTATGTGGAAGGCTGGAAGATTGCTAAGGAAAACCGACAGTATATTGATGCGGTAGATGAGCATTATTACGAAAAACCAGGTTGGTTTATCAATCATCAGGACTATTACGACCATTATGACCGTAGCATGCCTAAGGTATATCTCGGTGAATATGCAGCCAATGGAAATAATGAGGTGGACCGTGCCTTGGCAGAAGGTATTCATCTCTGTAATGTGGAACGTAATGGCGATGTGGTGGAAATGGCCTCTTATGCACCTCTGCTTTGCAAGGATGGTTATGCCAACTGGAATCCGGATATGATGTACTTTAATAATAATAAGGTACGCGCGACAGAAAGCTATCAGGTGCAGAAGATGTTCTCCGTACATAGTGGTGATGTTTATATCGCTTCTGATTTGCAGTTGCCGGAGGTCTTGAAACGCTATGTGGGCGTCAGTGTCGTGAAAGACAGTAAGTCGGGAAAGGTATGGCTGAAAATTGTCAATTCTTTGCCGCGAACACTGAAGCTGAAACTGTCCGGTTTGACTCAAAAGGAAATCGAAATAGGTCCTCGCCAATCGAATGTCTGGGCCTTGTAGTTTTTTTTCTGAAAGGATACCTTTTATGAGGTGTGCATATATCTCATAAAACCGATATAGAATATGCAAGAAAACTGATAGGATTGTCCGAAAAAGGAATGAATATTGGCTTTTTTGCATGTTTTATAGGTTGAAATGCAAAATTTAGTGGAAAATATTTGGTAGTTAAAGTTTTTTTTTATTACTTTGCACTCGAAATAAGTATTTGTGCAGTATTTGCATGAAGAATTATAGTGATATTTAATAATTTTATTTAATAAATTTTAGAGAGACATGAAAAAGTTAGTTTTATTGTTTGCTGCCGCAGCTATGGCAGTATCAGTATCAGCTCAGACTGTTACTGAAAGCAAGACTTTTGACAACTTCTACATCGGTGTTAATGGCGGTGTAATGACAAAGACTACAAATCACAGTTGGTTGAACAACCTCAACTCTAATGCTGGTCTTCGTATCGGTCGTTGGTTTACTCCAGTATTCGGTTTGGCTGCTGAGAGCAATGTTTACTTCAACGATCACAACGCATATCCATCAAAGACTAAAGTTCGTTATATGAACACAAGCTTGATTGGTACTGTAAACTTGAGCAACTGGTTTGCTGGTTACAAGGGTCAGCCACGTACATTCGAGGTTATCCCTGTTTATGGTCTTGGTTGGGCACACTCTTTCGGTACAACAGATAACTGGAATGCTTTGACTTCTAAGGCTGGTATCGATTTCGCAGTTAACTTCGGTGCTGACAAGGCATGGCAGTTCTATGTAGAGCCATCTATGAACTGGGCTTTGAATGGTGATGGTTATGAGGGTGTTGCTTATAACATCAACAAGTCTGGCTTCCAGTTGAACGCTGGTTTCATCTACAAGTTCAAGAACTCTAATGGTTCTCACAACTTCACAATCGCTCAGCTCCGTGATCAGTCTGAGATCGATGGTTTGAACAGCCAGATCAACAACCTCCGCAACGATTTGAATAACAAGGATTCTCAGCTCTCAGCTAAGGACAAGCAGATCAAGGATCTTCAGAACGCTCTTGACGAGTGCAACAAGAAGCCTAAGTATGTAAAGCCAGCTACAGCTACAAACTTGCAGCCTACTGTATTGTTCCAGCAGGGCAAGTCTAACGTAGAGAAGAGCCAGATGCCTAACATCGAGTTGATCGCTCAGTATATGAAGAATCACCCAGAGGCTAATGTCGAGATCAAGGGTTATGCTTCTCCAGAGGGTCCTAAGGAGTTGAACCAGAAGCTTTCAGAGAAGCGTGCTGATGCAGTTAAGAATGTATTGGTTAAGAAGTACAAGATTGCTGCAAATCGTTTGACAACTAAGGGTATGGGCGCAACAGACAAGCTCTTCAAGCAGGTTGAGTTCAACCGCGTTTCTACTTTCAACGACAACAACGCTGCTGAGTAATAAACGCATTGATTAGAATTTTTTCTATCAAACATATAAATCCTCAAGGTTTTTTGCCTTGAGGATTTTTTTGTTCCATCTGATGTTACTTTCTATTCCTTCGGATGTTTTTTCTGTTCCTGTGATCGTATGTTCATAATTGATGTGAGGTACAATCCAAGGAGGAGTGAAATAATATAGAAGATTTAGGTTATAGTTTTTGTGTTTTTAGTTTATTTGAATGCTCAATTCTAACGAAAATGTGTAGTTTCTGTGATAAATCGAAAGCAAATCGTTGATTTATGTTACGAAATTCGCAATAAAATGAAAGTTTATGTGAAATTTGTTGGTTATTACATAAATTCTCAGTATCTTTGCAGTCAAAATTGAAAATATAAAAACAATATGAAACATCCATTAAGAAGTAGCGTCTGTACTGAAGGCAGAAGAATGGCAGGTGCCCGTGCACTTTGGGTAGCTGCAGGTATGAAACATGAGCAGTTTGGCAAACCAATTATTGCTATTGTGAATAGCTTTACACAGTTTGTGCCTGGTCATACTCATCTTCATGAAATCGGTCAGATTGTCAAGAAGGAAATAGAGGCAATGGGTTGCTATGCAGCCGAATTTAATACCATCGCTGTAGATGATGGTATTGCTATGGGTCATGACGGAATGCTTTACTCTTTGCCAAGCCGTGACATTATCGCAGATTCTGTAGAGTATATGGTCAATGCTCATAAGGCTGATGCCATGATCTGCATCTCTAATTGTGATAAGGTGACTCCTGGTATGCTCATGGCATCTATGCGCTTGAACATTCCTACTGTATTCTGCTCTGGTGGCCCTATGGAAGCTGGTCGTTGGAAGGGTGAGAATGCTGACTTGATTACTGCTATGATTAAGGGTGCTGATACCAGTGTTTCTGATGAGGAAATGAAGCAGATTGAGCAATGTGCTTGTCCTGGTTGTGGTAGCTGTTCGGGTATGTTCACTGCCAATTCTATGAACTCACTGACTGAGGCTATTGGTTTGAGTCTCCCAGGAAATGGTACAATCTTGGCAACCCACAAGAATCGTATCCAACTCTTCAAGGATGCTGCTCGTCAGGTAGTGAAGAATGCTTATGCTTATTATGAGGATGGTGATGAGAGCGTATTGCCACGTAATATTGCAACACGTGATGCTTTCCTCAATGCAATGACTCTCGATATCGCAATGGGTGGTAGTACCAATACGGTGCTTCATCTTTTGGCTGTTGCTCAGGAAGCTGGTACTGACTTCAAGATGGAGGATATCGACCAGTTGAGCCGTAAGGTTCCTTGTCTCTGCAAGTTGTCTCCAAATACTCAGAAATATAGTGTTCAGGAGTGCAATCGTGCGGGTGGTATCATGGGTATCCTGAATGAGTTGAACAAGGGTGGCTTGATCAATGGTAGCGTAAAGCGTGTTGATGGAAAGACACTCGATGAGCAGATGAAGAAATATGATATCACTGGTTCTGAGCTTGATCCAGAGGCAGATAGAATCTATCATTCTGCACCTGGCAGAAAATTCTCTACTCAAATGGGTAGTCAGGATGCTCAGTGGGAGAGTCTTGATACTGACCGCGAGAATGGATGTATCCGTGACTTGGAACATGCTTACACCAAGGATGGTGGTCTGGCTGTTCTCTTCGGTAATATCGCCCAGAATGGTTGCGTAGTGAAGACTGCGGGTGTGGATCCTGTACTTTGGCACTTTGAGGGTCCTGCTGTTTGCTTCGATTCTCAGGAGGATGCTTGTGAGGGGATTCTTGATGGAAAGGTAAACTCTGGTGACTGTGTGGTTATCACTCATGAGGGTCCTAAGGGTGGTCCTGGTATGCAGGAGATGCTTTATCCTACTTCATACATCAAGAGTCGCCATTTGGGCAAGGAGTGTGCCCTGATTACTGATGGGCGTTTCTCTGGTGGTACTTCAGGTTTGAGTATCGGTCATATTTCTCCAGAAGCAGCTGCAGGTGGTAATATCGGTAAGATCAAGGATGGTGATATCATTGTCATTGATATTCCAAGCCGTTCTATCAACGTGAAGTTGTCTGATGAAGAATTGGCAGCCCGTCCTCAGCAGCCTTTGAAGCGTAACCGTGTGGTAAGCAAGGCTTTGCGTGCATACGCTCAGAGTGTAAGTTCTGCAGACAAGGGTGGTGTAAGAATTATCGATTAAGATGAAAATATATAGTTTTTGAACTTTTCAGTAGAAAGGTAATGGGATATTCTGCTTGGATATAGCATGGAATTTTCCCATTCCTTTGAAATAAATATAATAATAATGGCAAAAGAAGTAATAACAGGAGCAGAAGCGTTGATGCGCTCCCTGAAAGCTGAGGGTGTAAAGACCATTTTCGGTTATCCGGGGGGAAGCATCATGCCAGTGTTTGATTCACTGTATGGTTACACGAGAGGAGAAAATAAGGTGTTTGATCACATCTTGGTACGTCACGAGCAGGCTGCTGCTCATGCTGCACAGGGCTATGCTCGAGTCAGTGGCGAAGTGGGCGTAACACTCGTGACCAGTGGTCCTGGAGCAACAAATACTTTGACTGGTATTGCTGATGCTATGATGGATTCTACACCTATCGTGGTTATTGCTGGTCAGGTAGGCGTGGGCGCCTTGGGAACGGATGCGTTCCAGGAGGTTGACCTGGTGGGTGTTACCCAACCTATCTCTAAATGGTCTTATCAGATTCGTCGTCCTGAGGATGTAGCTTGGGCTGTGAGCCGTGCTTTCTATATTGCCCGCAGTGGTCGTCCGGGTCCTGTCGTTCTCGACTTTACCAAGAATGCCCAGGTTGCTACTTGTGAGTGGGAACCTGTGAAATGTGAGAAGGTTACCTCTTACAATCCTTATCCTGCCATAGATGCCAAGGCTGTAGAGGAGGCTGCCGAATTGATCAATAATGCCAAGCGTCCATTTGCACTGGTAGGTCATGGCGTGGAATTGGGCGGTGCTCACAATGAGTTGATTGAATTCCTGGAGAAGGCTGATATTCCTGCAGGTCGTACGCTGCTCGGTCTTTCTGCTTTACCAAGCAATCATCCGTTGAATATGGGTATGCTCGGTATGCACGGTTCGTATGCTACCAACATGAAGACTCAGGAGTGTGATGTGCTGATCGCTATTGGTATGCGTTTCAGCGACCGTATTACTGGTGTTCCTTCCAAATATGCTAAGCAGGCTAAAATCATCCATCTGGATATAGACAAGGCTGAAATTGACAAGGTTATCAAGACGGATGTTGCTGTGATAGGTGACTGTAAGCAGACTTTGCCGGCAATTACCCGTTTGCTGAACAAGAATGTTCACCGTGAGTGGAGAGATTCATTCGAGGTTTATCGCCAGCAGGAGCAGGAGAAGGTAATCGAGAAGGATATCCATCCTACAGAGGGTCCTCTGCTGATGGGCGAGGTGACCAATGTGGTGACGGAAGCTACCCATAATGAGGCTGTTCTCGTGAACGATGTAGGTCAGAACCAGATGATCAGTAGCCGCTACTTCAAGTTCACCAAGAAACTGAGTATTGTTACCAGTGGTGGATTTGGAACAATGGGATTCGGTCTTCCTGCTGCTATCGGTGCAACCTTTGGTGCTCCAGACAGAACTATCTGCTGTTTCTTCGGTGATGGCGGTTTCCAGATGAATATCCAGGAATTGGGTACAATCATGGAGCAGCAGGCACCTGTGAAGATGATTCTCCTGAACAACAATTATCTTGGCAATGTACGTCAGTGGCAAGACCTGATGTTTGAAGGCCGTCGCTCCTTTACCCACATGCTGAACCCTCGTTATGAGGAAATAGCCAAGGCTTACGGCATTCCTTACGATGTGGTCATCGACCGCAAGGATCTGAAGGCGAAAGTGGAGAAGATGATTGCTACCAAGGGTCCTTACCTTCTGGAGTGCGCCATCAAGGAAGATGAGGACATCGTTCCGATGACCTTGCCTGGCAAGAGTGTTGATGAAATGCAGTTGGAACTTCATTACTAAAGTTCTCGATTCATATATATATAATAAGGTGTAACCGGCATTTTCAAAGTAAAGTGTAACAGACATTTTAGAAAGGAAAAATAAGATGGACAATAATAGTGACAAGAAATTATATACATTGCTTGTTTATTCAGAGAACATTGCGGGTATCCTGAATCAGATTACCGCAGTATTCACCCGCAGACAAGTAAATATCGAGAGCCTGAACGTATCGGCCAGCAGCATCAAGAATATCCACAAATATACTATTACGGTATGGAGTGATCCTGAGCAGATAGAGAAAATCAACAAGGCGATAGAGAAGAAAATCGATGTCGTGAAGAGTGATTACTATGCGGATGATCAGATTTTCATCCATGAGGTGGCTCTTTTCAAGATTTCAACTCCTGTTCTGCTGGAAAACCCTGAGGTTTCCCGTACGATCCGTAAGCATGATGCTCGTATGATGGAGGTTAATCCAACTTACAGTACGGTACTCTTGGCTGGTTTGACAGAGGATATTGCAGACTTGTTCCATAAGTTGAACAGTTTTGATTGTCTCTTGCAATATACTCGCTCAGGCCGTATTGCAGTAACAAGAAGTTTCGATGAGCCTATCTCTGATTATCTGAAGCAGAGTGCAGAGGAATAACAGAGATAGAGAAATATAGGGATAAGCGGGCTACGATCGTAAGACAGTTGTTCTACGGTTGTAGCTCGTTTGTTTTTATGAACGCCGTTAGCAGAAGAAATTCTCAATCTTTTCTTTGGCATTCTCAATAAAAAATTGTAGATTTGCAAAGAATTTAAAAACAAGAAGGCATTTTTTCGTATAAGATATGGAATTATTAAGTAAAGTAGGAAGATACGAGTTCCTTTCGGAACCTTTTCATTGTGACTTTTCCAGTCACCTGTTTATGGGGCATTTGGGCAATCATTTGTTGAATGCAGCCGATTTTCATAGCAACGACCGTGGTTATGGCATGAACTATCTCATGCCACGACATAAGACTTGGGTGCTTAGTCGCTTGGCCATTGAGATGACCGAGATGCCTAAGTCGTATGACAAGTTCTATGTTGAGACCTGGGTGGAGAATGCCATGAAGTATTTTACAGCCCGTGATTTCAAGATATGTGGTAAGCCAGCTGCTGATGAAGAAGAGGAGAAGGTATATGGCTATGGCAAGAGTGTGTGGGCGATGATAGATACTGAGACCCGACAGCCGGTAGATATATTCTCCATCCATGATGGACTTATCAAGGAGTATATCGAGGAAGAGAAAGAATGTCCTATAGCAGCCAGTTCTCGTGTCAAGATGTCTGCCGATGCCAAGTTTGTGCGCAGTATCGACACCTATTATAATGATGTAGATGTCAATGGACATATCAATTCAGTGAAATATATCGAACATATTCTTGATTTATTCGACTTGGATTACTATAAGACCCATTTTTTGCAGAGATTTGAAATTGCATACGTGGCAGAGAGTCATCAGGGCGACCGTCTCAATTTCTACGAGGAGGAAGTAAATGAGGGAGAATATTGCATAAAGATAACAAAAATCTGCAAAAATGACGCAAAAGAAGTCGAAGTTGTAAGAAGTAAAGCGAAATTTGTAAAAAAGTGAAAGAAAAATTTGGTAGTTTCATATTGATTTATTACCTTTGCACCCAGATAGGAAAATAAACCCAGAGCCGCCCTCTTGAATAGGGGGTGGACGGATCAAACAGGCATTCTTTGGATAAGAATTAGCTCGCATCCGTATGGACAAGTTAAACCCGCGGCTCCACAACGGCAAGCCGCACAAAACAAAAATAATTATGGCAGAAATGAATTTCGGTGGCGTAATGGAAACTGTTGTCACCAGTCATGAATTTTCATTGGAGAAAGCACGTGAAGTATTGAAGAACGAAACTATCGCAGTTATCGGTTATGGTATTCAGGGTCCTGGTCAGGCTTGTAACCTTCGCGATAATGGTTTCAATGTCATCGTTGGACAGCGTCAGGGTAAAACCTATGAGAAGTGTCTGAAGGATGGTTGGGTTCCTGGTAAGACTTTGTTCTCTATCGAGGAAGCTGCAGAAAAGGGTACTATCATCTGTATGTTGCTTTCTGATGCCGGTCAGATTGCTTGCTGGCCAAAAATTAAGCCACACCTCACAGCAGGTAAGACTTTGTATTATTCACATGGTTTCGCTATCAACTGGAGCGATCGCACAGGCGTAGTTCCACCTAAGGATATTGATGTTATCATGGTTGCACCTAAGGGTTCTGGTACTTCTCTCCGCACAATGTTCTGCGAGGGTCGTGGTTTGAACTGCTCTTACGCTGTATATCAGGATGCATCTGGTAAAGCAGAGGAAAAGACTATTGCATTCGGTATCGGTATCGGTGCAGGATATTTGTTCAAGACTACATTCCAGCGTGAGGCTACTTCTGACCTTACTGGTGAGCGTGGTTCTTTGATGGGTGCTATCGAGGGTCTTTTGGAGGCTCAGTACGATGTACTTCGTGAGAACGGTCACTCTCCATCTGAGGCTTTCAACGAGACTGTTGAGGAGCTGACTCAGAGCCTTGGCCCTCTCTTCGGTGAGAAGGGTATGGATTGGATGTATGCTAACTGTTCTACAACTGCACAGCGTGGTGCTCTTGACTGGGCTCCTCGTTTCCGTGAGGCTATCAAGCCTGTTATGGAGTGGTTGTATTACTCTGTTAAGACTGGTAATGAGGCTCAGATTTCTATCGACAAGAACTCTCAGGCTGATTACCGTGAGAAGTTGAACGCTGAACTCGAGGCTATGCGCAACAAGGAAATGTGGCAGGCTGGTGTTACAGTTCGTAAACTTCGTCCTGAAAATAACTAATTTTTTTCTCGTACATAATGTTGGAAAGGGAATGGTCCGCGAGGGGTCGTTCCCTTTTTGTTGTTTATCTCTTTTTGTTGTTTATCCTTTTTTGTTAGCTTTACAGATAGATATAACTGCCTTCTATATGTATCTGGTTTTCTGATACCAGCATTTCTAAAGCATTTTCTAACTGCTGGCTCGGTACTTGTATTTCTCTCAATTCTGTAATGTGATGTTTCTTTTGATCACCTAATATCTGGAGAATACTTTCTTTCGCCTTTTCAAACATCTGTTTGGCTACAGAATCGTTATCTTTATGTTCCAGACAGACATCGCATTGCTTGCAATCTTCCTTGGTTTCTTCTCCGAAATAGCGTAAGAGTTGTCGTGAACGGCAGATAAAGTCTGTTTGTGCATATGCTATCATACTGCTGATACGTTTTACGAATTGCTCTTTTCTGTTTTCGTATGCTTCTTGGGTGATGACGACCTTTTCTCCATCAATTCTATCCCGGGTATAGGTGATAAACGGGATTTTTCTACGAGGAACGAAAGTGATGATATGTTTGGTGGCAAGGCATTTCAATGCGAAATATACCTGCTGGATACTCAACTCTGCCTGTTGGGCTATCAGGGATTCGTCGATATATACGAAATCAGTGAAGAGTCCTCCGTAAATGCGTAAGAGGGCCGTGACAACCTGGTCTTCATTTTCAGACAGATTATCCAGAAGATAAAGGTCGCTTCTGTTCAGGTTGAACATGAGGCGGGCTTTCCCGTCGGGATTGTCTTCGTAATGAATGTAACCACACTGTTCAAGTATTCTCAAAGCTGCATCTACTTTTGTTGGGTAATACTTATAGATATAGCTGAATTTCTCTATGTTGAATTCGAAAGTTTTTCCACAACCGCTCCCCACACCTATTTGGAAGAAATAGGCGAGGTGTTCGTAGATATCCCTGATCAGTTCTTTCTCTGGAAAGGTATCGTTGATGCGTTTGGTCAGTTTGCGTTCATCGCTGGCATCATAGAGTAGTACTGCGTATGATTTGTTGCCATCTCTACCCGCACGACCAGCCTCCTGGAAATAAGCTTCCAGAGAGTCTGGGCAATCTATATGAATGACCATCCTTACATCGGGTTTGTCGATACCCATACCAAAGGCATTGGTAGCAACCATCACTCTTATCTGATCTTCCTGCCAATCTCTCTGTCGTTCATCCTTTACGGCAGGGTCAAGTCCGGCATGATAGAAAGTGGCAGGGATGCCGTTCTTATTGAGGATTTCTGCTATTTCCTTCGTACGGCGGCGGCTTCTAACATAGATGATGGCAGAACCCTGTACACATTTCAGGATATGAACCATTTCGCCATGCTTGTCGGTCGTAATGCGTACAATATATGCCAGGTTCTTGCGTTCGAAACTCATTTTGAACACATTCTTTTCAGAAAACTGGAGTTGGTTTTGGATATCATCTACGACTTCTGGGGTAGCCGTGGCAGTAAGTGCCAGGATGGGTGTTCCCGGTTTCAACTTTCTGATATCTGAAATCTTCAGATAAGAAGGACGGAAATCATATCCCCACTGACTGATGCAGTGGGCTTCATCCACTGTGATAAAGCTTACTTTGATATGGCGTAATTTGGTCTGGAAAATATCCGTAGAAAGTCTTTCCGGAGAGACATACAGAATCTTGACACCGCCAAAGATACAATTCTCAAGTGTCTGTATGATTTCTCTTCTGGATTTGTCGGCATAGATAGCATCTGCCAGGATACCGCGTTCCTTGAGGTGGGTAACCTGGTCTTTCATGAGGGCTATGAGGGGCGTAATCACGATGCAAACGCCATCCTGGGCAAGTGCAGGAACCTGAAAAGTGATAGATTTACCACCACCAGTAGGCATAAGACCGAGGGTATCCTTACCCTGTGATATACTTTCGATAATGTCTCTCTGTATGCCACGGAAGTCAGGATACCCCCAGTATGTTCGCAATATCTCTTGAAATTTATCTGTCATTTAGTCATTTGGGTCTGATGGAGTCAGAAATCAGGAGTTTTCCTATTTCTCACTGTTGTTCGGACGGATATCCTCAATTTGCAGTTGTACCTGGTTCTTCTTGAAGATATTGTCTTCTATTGTATATACAATGTCGAAACTCCGTTTGCTCTTGATGTATCGTGCTGCAGCACTTTGTCCGAAGGCAATGCCGTTGACCACGTTGCTCGACTTAGAGTCCACAAGTTCCAGTTTGATATGCTCCTGTTCCCTTCCTACCACTTTGCTTGTACCATAGTCATACACTTTGGTTGTGCAGAATATCGGTTTTTGATTGCCTGGTCCAAAAGGTGCAAACCGTTTCAGGTCGCTGTACAGGTGCTTGGTGATGTCTTTGAAATCAATCTCCGCATCAATATGAAGCAAGGCTTCTGTCTGTTCAGGAGCGACATGTTCCTCTACATATTTCTGGAATCTTTCTCTGAATTCTTTTACCTTATCCCATTTGAGGGTAAGTCCGGCAGCGTATGTATGTCCACCGAAATTCATGAGAATATCGCGGCAACTCTTGATGGCAGAATAGACATCAAAGCCCGTTACACTGCGTGCGGAGCCTGTTGCCATATCACCATCTTTGGTCAGAACGACGGTAGGGCGGAAATAGATTTCCGTGAGTCTTGAGGCAACAATGCCGATGACTCCTTTTTTCCATCCCTCATCGTAGAGTACAATACTGGAGTTGTGCTTCTGGCTTTCAAGTCTTGACACAATGCCATTGGCTTCCTCCGTCATCTGCTTGTCGATGTCCTTACGTTGTTCGTTGTATTCATTGATGTGTTTTGCCATGCGGATGGCAGTAGCAAAATCTCTTTCTACCAGCAGGTCAACGCTCAATTTGCCGTTTTCCATTCTTCCTGAAGCATTGATGCGTGGACCGATCTTGAATACGATGTCGCTCATTGAGATTTCTCTACCATTGAGTCCGCAGATATCAATGATGGAACGCAAGCCGATACTTGGATTGGTATTGAGCAGCTTGAGACCATGGAACGCAAGGATACGGTTTTCTTCCTCAACAGGTACGATGTCGGCAGCGATGCTTACGGCACAGAAGTCGAGCAGCGGGATGAGTCTGGAGAACGGAATGTTGTTGTTCTTGGCGAAAGCCTGCATGAATTTAAAGCCTACGCCACATCCGCAAAGGTGCTTGAACGGAAAGGTATCGTCAGGACGCTTAGGGTTGAGAATAGCCACAGCAGGAGGCATCACCTCGTCTGGTACGTGGTGATCACAAATGATGAAATCTATGCCAAGAGACTTGGCATATTCTATTTCCTTGATGGCTTTGATGCCACAGTCAAGGATGATGATTAGTTTTACACCTGTCTTGTTGGCAAAGTCTATTCCTTTTTTGCTGACTCCGTATCCCTCGTCATATCTGTCGGGGATATAGTAATCGATGTTGGAATAGAATTGCTGCAGGAACTTATAGACCAAAGCTACGGCAGTGCATCCATCTACGTCGTAATCGCCATAGACAAGGATGCGCTCCTTGCGTCCCATCGCATCATTGAGGCGGTCAACGGCTATGTCCATATCCTTCATGAGGAATGGATTGATCAGGTCGGCAAGCTGAGGCCTGAAAAACCGTTTGGCTGCCGATTCTGTCGTAATGCCTCTTTGGATGAGAAGCTGTCCTAAGATTGGGCTGATGCTTAGCTTTTCGCCCAGTTCCTTTGCTGCTTTTTCTTGCTCAGGTGTAGGTGCTTCATAATTCCATTTAAAATGCATCTTAATTATTTTTTATTTCTGCCGTCAAAGTTACAAAAATAAAACGACAAATAGAAATGTTTTAACTTGAAAATAGCAGAAAAAGCATGAATTATGTAAAAAAAGGCAGCAAACCTGATGGATTGCTGCCTTTTTTAAAATATTTATCTAAGTTTCTTTTCTTCCTGTTATCCTTAGATTCCGAGTTTTTTGCGGATATCCTTAGGGAGGGCATTCTTGTTTACCATGAAGTCCATAGTCTTGTATGCTACAAATGCCTTGGTCATGTACCATGTTCCCTTGTAATCACCATACTCACCCCATGAGTTCTTCACCATGTAGTACTCCTTGCCGTTCTGATCCTTTGCGATACCATAGATGTGCATACCGTGGTCATCGGTAGTCTCCCAGTTATCGAAAGCTTCCTGGCGCATCTGCTGTGTAGGTACAATCTCAGGAGCGTTGACACCCAGTGAGTCGAACTTCTCTTTCTTCTCGTCTTTTGAAAGCTTGAACCAGTGGTCTGCATCGGTGCCTGCCATAGAACGAACCTTCTTTACATCGTAAGCGATACCGAGACCTTTGCGAGTGAAACCATCCTCTGTTACGTCGCCACCCCAAGCTATAGTATAACCGTTGTTGACTGCGTTGTCGATAATCTTGCAGATGTCTTCCATTGGAACGTTGTAGCTCATAGGCCAGCGCCAGTTGTCCTGTACCTCAACAGCAAACTGACTCCACATTGGGTGGTGGGTATAGCTGGTGATGGTTACATAGTCATCGAGATTCAAACCGAGGCTCTCGCAGAATGACTGTGGAGTATATTGCTTGCCCTGATAGGTAAACTTCTCTGGAGTCTTACCGATGTAAGAGTCGATGATGCCCTGAAGACCGCTCTTCCAAGCAGAAGAAATTTTCTTAGCATTGCTCTTGGCAACAGCTTCTACGTATGGTGTCATCACATCGAAGAACTCACCGAAGTTGGCAAGTGAGTCACCTGTCAATGTACCTGGAGCAGGCATTGCAGTCTCTGGTACGATACCATAATGCTTCAAAGCATACAGTACATCGTATGCGCTACCACCCTGTGAGAAGCTCACGTCACCGTGCATTCTGACAGCCATTGTGGCGCGGTCCATGTATGTCTTGTTGGCAACGAACATCTCGCTCAAGTCGTATGTCTTGCCTGTCTTCTTCAAAATCTCGCTCTCAAAATAGCTGAGCGTAGAGTAAGCCCAGCACGTACCACTGCGGTTCTGATCCTTGATGCTGGTGATAGGGTTTTCCTTTACCACTGTAAATACTGGCTTGTTCTTTGCGATAGCTGCTGAATCAGTAGCGGTCTTTGCGCTTGCACCTGTGGCAACCAATGCCATCAATGCTGCTGCGATCAATGTTTTCTTCATTAAAATTTCTCTTTATATTAATAATGTTGTTCTTTCTTTTCTCTCTCTTCAAGGGAATTGCTTATCTGTTGGCTGCCATGTAGTCCTCTACATCCTTTGGATGATAAGGGATGCGGTCTTTGCCCAAGAATCTGCAACCGTCTTTGGTGATGAGTAAATCGTCCTCGATACGGATACCTCCAAAGTCCTTGTATGTTTCCAGCTTGTCGAAGTTGAGGAACTCTGCGCAATGACCTGATGCCTTCCAGTCGTCGATGAGGGCAGGGATGAAATAGATTCCCGGTTCATCTGTTACGACGAAACCTTCTTCGAGACGGCGACCCATGCGCAGGCAGTTGGTACCGAACTGTTCCAGGTTAGGACGAACTTCCTCATCGAATCCTACATTAATCTGGTCAAAATTCTCCATATCGTGTACGTCCATTCCCATCATGTGACCTAATCCGTGAGGCAGGAACATGGCATGAGCACCAGCCTTGACAGCCTCTTCTGTATCACCCTTGGCAAGTCCTAACTCCTTGAGTTTGTCAAACATCAGACGGCATATTGCAAA
Organism: Prevotella sp. AM42-24; assembly: GCF_003461825.1. NCBI lineage: Bacteria > Pseudomonadati > Bacteroidota > Bacteroidia > Bacteroidales > Prevotellaceae > Prevotella > Prevotella sp. AM42-24. The sequence continues at coordinate 27,896 of NZ_QTXV01000012.1, forward strand.
GTGAACATCTGCGTATTTCACACCAGGCTTGGCAACTTCGAGTGCATAGTCGTGGCAAGCCTCAACGATAGAGTAGATTTCCAACTGGCGCTGGGTAAACTTACCGCTTACAGGCATGGTACGTGTATTGTCAGAGCAATAGTTGTTGATGGTCTCGGCACCAGCATCGCAAAGAGCCAGTCTGCCAGCTTCCAGAATGCTCATGGAAGGATTGCCGTGCATAATCTCACCATGCTGACTGAAGATAGTAGGGAAACTGACCATTGCTCCATAAGAGTTGGCAATTCCGTCAACCTGTCCGCCTACAAATTTCTCTGTTACTCCTGGACGAGTCAACTTCATGGCAGTGGTATGCATCTTGTAACCAATAACAGCAGCACGTTCCAGTTCCTCGATTTCCTCAGGAGTCTTGGTAGAGCGCATCTTTACCACAGCCTTGATGAGATCCATAGAGGCCTCTTCCTTTTGCTGGTTAGGGTGGATGCCGAGGAGGTCGAATATCTGGAGCTTGATGTCAAAGCGATAAGGAGGCAGGAAATGTATCTTGCGCTTCTTAGACATGGCATCATTGCAGATAGTCTTCAGAGATTTCATAGGTGCAGAGTTGTGGACACCAACCTGTTCTGCCAAGTCGTGTACGCTTTCCACGCTGCCATACCATACGATATCTTCTATATCTATGTCGTCACCGATCAATGTCTCGATGTCGTTGTCAATGTCGATTACACCTACCAGACCATCGCGCTGCTGTCCGAAATAATAGAGGAAAGTAGAGTCCTGACGGAATGGATAGTATCCATTGTTAGGGAAATTACAAGGTGAATTGTTATTTCCGAAAATCAAAATTACGCCTTCACCTACAAGCTTCTTAAGCTCTTGGCGGCGCTGAATGTAAGTGTCCTTACTAAACATATTTTTAGTTTTTTGTTATATTTTGGTGCAAAGTTAGTGATTATTTCCCAAAAAATGCTTATCTTTGCAAGCAAAATCGTATAAAAAGTGAGAATTTATAAATAATTAATAATAAAAGCCCGCTTTTTGTGCAAAAATGAATAAAAAAACAGGTAAATGGTATGAAGATGGAAAGAAAAACGGGACTGGTCTTGGAAGGAGGCGGAATGAGAGGTGTGTTTACAAGCGGGGTACTGGATGCCTTCATGAAACACGATTTGTATTTCCCATATACGGTGGCTGTTTCTGCAGGTGCTTGCAATGGTATGTCGTATATCAGTCGCCAACCCCGTCGTGCCCGTATTTCCAATATCGATTACTTGGATCGGTATGAATATATCGGTCTTCGGCATCTGGTTACTCAAGGTTGCATCTTCGACCGCCAGTTGCTTTATGATAAATTTCCCAACCAGTTGTTGCCTTTCGATTTTGATACTTATTTCCAGCATGCGGAAGGTTTTGAGATGGTAACGACCAATTGTCTGACGGGGCATGCCATGTATCTTTCTGAAACTCATGATAAGCAGCGTGCTCTGGATATTGTCAGAGCTTCAAGCAGTTTGCCTTATGTCAGCAAGATTGTGAATGTGGATGGTATCCCAATGCTGGATGGTGGTATTGCCGACAGTATTCCTGTTCAGCACGCCATCGATATGGGATATGAGCATAATGTGGTGATACTGACCCGCAACAAAGGGTGGCGTGATCATGGGAAGGATCGCAAGATACCTTATTTATATACGAACTATCCTCGTCTTCGTGTTGCTCTGAGTCATCGTCATAAGGTATATAATGAACAGATCCAACTTGTAGATGACCTGGAGGCTGCGGGTAAGATCACATGTATTCGCCCGCTTCGCCCGCTTGAGGTGGGACGTATTGAGAAGGATACGGAAAAATTGGAACGTTTGTATGAGGAAGGTTTCTCTTTAGGAGAGAGATTCTGCCAGAATTTCAAATAAAAATAAGTCATTTAGTCATGCTGTCTCTTTCAGACAGTCATGCTAAATGACTTATTTGGTTTTTATCTCAAAGACTCAACTTTATGATTTATTCCAATGCATCTTTATTCTTCCAATAAATCAGGGCGTAGGCGTCTGGTTCTTTCCATGGCCTGGTCGAATTCCCATTGGCGAATCTTAGCCTCATTTCCGCTCAGCAGTATCTCTGGAACTTTCCAACCCTTATAGTCTGCTGGTCGGGTATAGATAGGGGCTGCAAGAATGTCGTCCTGGAAACAGTCGGAGAGAGCGCTTTGTTCATCGCTGATGACTCCTGGAACCAAACGGATTACTGCATCAGAGATAATGGCTGCAGCAAGTTCGCCACCTGTCAATACGTAGTCGCCTACAGAAATCTCACGGGTGATGAGATGGTCTCTCACTCTTTGGTCAATACCCTTGTAGTGACCGCAGAGGATGATAAGGTTGCCTTGCATAGACATCTCATTGGCAATCTTCTGGTTGAAAGTCTCTCCGTCTGGAGAAACATAGATGACGTCATCATATTCGCGCTCTGCCTTCAGGGCTGTAATGCAGCGATCGATAGGTTCGCATTGCATCACCATGCCGGCACTTCCTCCGTATGGATAGTCATCTACTCGTTTCCATTTATCTAATGTATAATCACGCAAGTTATGGAGATGAATCTCTGCGAGACCCTTCTTCTGTGCACGTGCCAGGATAGACTCATTGAAGAACCCCTCCAGCATTTCCGGTAATACAGTGATAATATCTATTCTCATATTGAATGCAAAGATAATATAATTTGAGCAAGTAGCCAAAAGATTCTGCTATTTTTTTTCAGTAGAAAGTTTTTATGTATAGGAATGAAAAATAAGCTCTGTTAAAATAATTCGTAGGCTTTCTGCAGATTTGCCTTCTTATAAACTGAGTGAGGAAATAGAGTTTGGGCAAGGAAAAATTTCTCCTTGCCCAAGCGCAAATTTTTCCGTGGGCAGGGAAAAATGAAAGTGGGGTAAACAAAAAATGCGAATTCGCTATCCAGCGAATTCGCATTTGAAATGTATTGTAAAGAATTATGTGTCTTACTTGATGATAACCTTCTTCTTTCCGATGATGTAAACTCCCTTGGTGAGCTGACTAACATCTGTGCCCAAGTAGCGACCATCGAGGGTGAAGATACGTGTATCCTTCTCCTGATTCTGCTGGATGACAGGGCTGTCGATACCTGTAGCAAAGTCCTTGAGATAATCGAAGGTAATGACGCCGTCGGTCTCCTTGATGTTGTAGAAAGGCTTTTCCAATGTGCTGTTGTTGAGTTTGACACTCAAAAGTTCGGTCACATTTTTAGTACCTGGGAATGGATCGGCTTGGAGACTTGCCTTGTATTGAGCGTCTGTCCATTTTTTGCCATCACCATGGTTGTAGTCAGAGATTACATAACCATCAGCAGGAACAATCATGACTTTTGGTTTGCCTATGTTGTTATTGGGATTGTCAAAAAGGTTGACATCTTTAGTGCCATAGTCAATTCGCCAAATCAGCATACCTGTGTTGTAAACATGTGCAATCCCATACCACCATCCGCCTTTTTGGATATTTTGGATAAGAAGGTATTCGTCATTTTCTCCATTAATCTTGTAAGCAGTTCTCTCTTTATGGTAGGAATTTAATTTAACCTGTTTGGCTTCATCTCCTAATTCTACAGGAGAAGTCCAACCCATTACATCCAATTCCCAAGGTGAATAAGGAGTAGGGCAGTAGCCGCCATTATAAGTATATTCTCCTCCGTCCATCAAATCCCACATCTCTGGATTTTGGTTATCTACTTTTGATGCGTCAACAGTAGGGTAAAGGTCGGGCAGACCGAGCGTATGAGAGAATTCATGGCAGAACAATCCAATTCCGCTAAGTAAGAAACCATTCTTTTGGTTCAACGCCCATCCAAAGTTAAGTTCTGCATGGACTCCATATCTGCAGACCTGTTTGCCGTCATAGGTTCCGAAACTGCCATCACCAGGTCCAGACTTTGGCCAAATGTCATTTGGGTTGCCCGACATGCTGGCAGGATAGCCTGCGTATATGATATACACGAGATCTACCATTCCGTCACCGTCTGCATCATATCGTGAAAAGTCAACATCTTTATCGGCTGCTTTACAGGCATCGCTGACAAGGGCATAGGTGTTGTCTTTGTCACCTTGTCCATAGTAAAGAGAAGAATGATTGAGTTTATAAGGACCTACGACATCAAACTGTGGAGTGTATGAGCCCTTACTCATGTCGTAAAAATAGTCAGAAACACTTCCTTTGTTGCGTAAATAATCATTTTTGTAAGAGCCTGTATATGCCTCATACCCATCGGGTAAGGCGTCCTTAACATTTCCTTTGAGGAAGTGCTCAAATACATTCTTGGCTTTCTCTCCACTTTGGAAGGGTGTGTCAGAAAACTCAACCAAAATAACCAATGCCTTTGGACTGCCACTGTGTGGAAAATACTTCACTCCGTTGTTTCCTGTGCCCATCGCTTTTGCTGTTGATGCTTGTTCAATGGCATAACTTCTAAAGCGTGAAAGGTCTTGCTTTTTGATGGCTTTGATTTCGGCAGACACACGTTTGTTAGCATTGTGGGCAATAAATTTTGTAGCTTTCAATGTGCCGTATGAGGTAGTTTCTGCAATATAGTAGTTGTTTCCTTCTTGTACAAGAAGAACTCCGTCCTCTGTGGTGAGCCAATTGAAATGTTCGTCACCATACATTCTGACGTTCAATTCTGTTCCGTCGCTTTGGGTAACAGTGATAATGCCAGAGTATGCTTTTGCAGCAAAGCCGCTTGCGATGCCCATCAGAGCAAATGCAATGCTAAGTAAAATCTTCTTCATATAATGATTTTTAATTATTAATGCTAATTTCGTTTGATGGATGCTTTATTTGAATGCTAAATGATAACTTTATTTGTTTGATAGAATTCTTTATTTGAAATAATATTGTCCCTTCTTCTGGGTCTGGTGACCAAACTCGATGGCATGGTGCGGACAATGGTGGTAACAATTGAAACATGTGAGGCAGTCGTCATGATGCAGCCATACAGGCATTTTCCCTTTACCGCCATCAATATCTCCAACGGGACAGACATGGGCGCAGATGCCACATTTCACACATTTGTCTGCTGTGACGTGAAAACGCTTGTCTGTAATGAGAACTTTTTCAAAGAAACCACCCACAACCTTGGTGAAAAACCATGGAATAGGACCTTTTACCAATCTGCAGATACCTTCCTTACGATTGAAAATTTCCTCGCTGATTTCTTCCAGTTCCAAAGCAGACTTCTCCTTTTTCCGAATTTCCTTTTCCTTCGGATCGACATCCATGAAAGGTAATCCTACGTATGACTCAGGCATGATGAGAGAGAAGGAAGAGGCTACCTCATGCACTCCGATATTCGATAAGGAAGAATTGGAGGCAATCGTTTCGTTGAGATTCTCTATGGTCAGTCCGATACTGTCACCAGCCGTACAGACTGCATAGGCGTAAACGGGGCTTGGAACTGGCGATTCATGGTTGGGGTGTACTTCTTCAGTTGGTAGATTGACCTGAAGTTTAGCTATAAATTCCCTGACAAGTCTTGGAACCCTCCAACCATGAACGGGGAAAACGAAACCAAGCCGTTCACCTTTTTCCAAGATGAACGGCTCAGTATATTGGGCGCCTGATTTTTTGATGAGCCTCATTTCTTCGGCAATATCAATCAGTCGCTCATGTGTAGCTGTTGCCAATTTGATGGCAGCCCAGCGGGTATTTCCTGTACCAGAAAAATAAAATATCATTTTTTAGTTTCAGTGCAATCAGATTTATTTCTGTTCTTCCACCATGACACCCTCGATGTAAAGGCGTGTCATCTCAACGTTGCCATTGCTACGAACGGTGATAGACTTCTTGAAATGACCAGGGAACATACCCTTGCCATTGTATGTTACAGTAATCTGACCTTTCTGACCTGGTGCGATAGGCTGCTTGGTATAGGCTGGAATAGTGCAGCCGCAACTGGCGATGGCCTGATTGATAATCAATGGCTTATTGCCTACGTTTGTGAAAGTGAAAGTAGTCTTCTGTACAGGAGACTTCTCACTGAAGTTGCCAAAGTTGTGTACCACTTTGTCAAACTTGATTTCTGCCTGTGCGCTTGCTGTTGCTACCATGGCAACAAGCATTGTCAGCGCTAAGATAAATCTTTTCATATCTTTGATTTTATTTATATTCAACTTTTATTTGCATATTTGGATGCAAAGTTACGCATAAAGTTTAGTATTCTGCTACTTTTTTACAATATTTTATACTTAATCATGCGATATTCTATTCTTTATCAAGCAATTGAGCCAGAAATTGTCCTGTAAGACTCTTCTTGCATTGCATCACTTCCTCTGGCGTACCGGCAACAACCAGGTTGCCACCCTTGTCACCTCCTTCAGGACCGAGGTCGATGATATAGTCGGCGCATTTGATGACATCAAGATTATGCTCGATGACAACCAGTGAGTGCCCTCTCTCAATGAGTGCATTGAAAGCATGAAGCAGTCGCTTGATATCATGGAAGTGCAGACCGGTGGTAGGCTCGTCGAAGATGAAGAGGGTAGGTTCCTGATCTTCCTTACCGATGAAGAAGGCAAGTTTGACACGCTGGTTTTCTCCACCAGAAAGCGTACTTGAATTCTGTCCGAGCTTGATATAGCCTAATCCGACTTCCTGCAAAGGGCGTAAACGGCTGACGATGACGCGGCAGGAATCGAAGTCACCATTATTGTGCTGGTTCTTCTCGTCTGCAAAGAATTCGATAGCTTCGTTCACGGTCATGTTGAGCACATCATTAATATTCTTACCTCCGTATTGTACCTCAAGGATATCGTGCTTGAATCGTTTGCCTTTGCATGCTTCGCATTGCAAAACCAGGTCTGCCATGAATTGCATTTCGATTGTTACATAACCTGCTCCCTTGCACTCTTCACATCTTCCTCCCTCAGCATTGAAGGAGAAATAGGCAGGAGTGAATCCCATCTGTTTTGACAACGGTTGGTTGGCAAAGAGCGAACGGATGGCATCGTATGCCTTCAGATAGGTGGCAGGGTTGCTGCGGGAACTTTTACCGATAGGGTTCTGATCCACAAACTCCACATGCTTGATGGCGTTGACATCGCCTTCTAAGCCTAAGTGCTCACCTGGTGCATCTGCCACCAAGTCTAAATGGCGGCGCATGGCAGGGAAGAGGATTCCCTTGATGAGTGAACTCTTGCCGGAACCAGAGACACCTGTCACCACCGTAAAAACATTGAGTGGCAACTTGACGTCGATGCCTCTCAGGTTGTTCATTCTGGCACCCTTGATTTCGATGAAACGGTTCCAGGCACGATGGCTTGTTGGTGTTTCTATCTTTTCATGATGGGTGAGATACTTGATGGTGTAACTATCAGGGTATTTCTCCAAGAGCTTCTGCTGGGCTTCCTTGTCGGTAGTAGAATACTCCGAAGCAGGACCGGCATAAACCAGTTGACCGCCCAGACGACCAGCATCCGGACCGATATCTATCAGGTAGTCGGCAGCCCGCATGATTTCCTCGTCATGCTCTACGACGACTACCGTATTTCCTAATTGCTGCAATTCTCTCAGCACCTTGATGAGTCGTGCTGTATCTCTGCTGTGAAGACCGATGCTTGGCTCGTCGAGAATATAGACACTTCCTACAAGTGAAGAACCTAAGTTGGTGGTTAGGTTGATGCGCTGGCTTTCACCTCCTGAAAGGGAGTTGGAAAGACGATTGAGCGTGAGATAACCGAGTCCCACATCCAGCAGGAACTGCAGACGGTTGGTAATCTCGGCAAAAAGTCTTTTGCTCACGCATTTCTCGTGTTCGGTCAGTTCCAGTTTGGTAAACCAGATCTTGAGATTGGTGATAGACATCTCCACGAGTTCAGTAATACTTTTGCCGCCAATCCTCACGTAGTTGGCTTCTTTCTTTAAGCGAGTGCCGTGGCAATCTGGACAAATCGTCTTGCCGCGGAATCTGCTGAGCATCACGCGGTACTGTATCTTATATTGGTTTTCCTTCACCATTCTGAAGAATTCGTCAATGCTTACCCTGTCGTGTGGCTCACGATCCTTCTCGGAAGGAAGACCATGCCAAAGCCAATCTTTCTCTTTTTGAGAGAGTTCGAAGTATGGTTTGAAGATAGGAAAATTATAGGGTTCAGCTCTGCGGATAAATTCCTTGAGCCACATACCCATCTTCTCGCCTCGCCAGCAAACTACACAACCGTCATAAACACTCAGGGAAGTATTAGGGATGACGAGTTTTTCGTCGATTCCGATTACACTTCCGTAACCCTCGCAGGTAGGACAGGCACCTAAGGGAGAATTGAAGGAAAACATATTGTCTGACGGTTCCTCGAAGGTCATACCATCAGCTTCGAAACGGGTAGAAAAATCATAGGCAATCTTGCTTGGCAAGAACAGGAGGCGGCAGGCGCCATCTCCCTCGTAGAATGCCGTTTCCGCAGAATCCATGAGACGGCTGATATCATCTTTTTCTTCACTTACGGAAGAACGGTCTATCACGAGAAAGATTTCCATCCCCGTTTCAGTCATCAGCTTCTTGAGTTTTTCGTCAGAGGCTTCAAGAAGATCCTTCATGCTTACTTCAGGCGAAAGCATTTCGCCGCTATTGGCTTTCTCCAGAAAGTCTTCGATGCGTTCGAACTCATTTTTCACCAAGATGCGTGCATATCCTTCCTGGATATACATCTCCAACTGCTTGCTGAGGCTCCGTCCCTCAGCGATGTGAAGAGGGGAAAGGATAACAAACTTGGTTCCCTTGGAATATTGTCGGGTACAAGATAAGATATCTTCTGTGGTATGGCGTTTTACCTCCTGTCCGCTGATAGGAGAGATAGTTTTTCCTATGCGTGCATAGAGCAATCTGAGATATTCGTAAATTTCAGTACTGGTGCCCACGGTGGAACGTGGGTTACGGGAAATAACTTTCTGCTCGATGGCGATGGCAGGTGGCAATCCCTTGATGAAGTCACATTCTGGTTTGCTCATTCGACCCAAAAACTGTCGGGCGTATGAAGATAGAGATTCCACATAACGGCGCTGACCTTCGGCATAGAGTGTGTCGAAAGCCAACGATGACTTACCAGAACCAGAGACACCCGTGATGGCAACAAATTTACCTTGAGGTATCTTGACATTTATGTTTTTGAGATTGTTAGCCCTGGCTCCTTTTATCTCAATATATTTATCTTTTGCCATTTTTTACTTTTTACTTTTTTACCCTTTTACCTTTTTACCTTTACTCATGATGATAAGGTTCACCTTTTATAATAGTACAGGCACGATAGAGCGCTTCCGTGAAGATGAGGCGCACCATCTGATGCGAGAAAGTCATCTTGGAGAGGGAAATCTTCTCGTTGGCACGGTCATAAACAGCCTGCGAGAAACCATAAGGACCACCAATGATGAAGACAAGTCTTCTGGCAGTAGCCTGCTTACGTTCTATCCACTTGGCAAATTCGATGCTGCGGAATTCCTGACCATGTTCGTCCATCAATACAACGGTATCTGAAGGTTGCAGGAGTTTTAGAATCATTTCCCCTTCTTTTTCCTTCTGCTGCTGTTCGCTGAGGCTTTTCGTATTCTTGAGCTCAGGAATAGTTGTAATATTGAAGGGCATATAGTGGGTGATGCGCTCAGCATAGTCCTTGATGCCCGCAATAAAATGCTTGTTTACGGTCTTTCCGACCAATATCAGTTCTGTCTTCATGATCGTTCTTTATTCTTCACTCTTCATTCTTCACTTTCTCCTCGTCCCTGTAATATCCCTTTCCAATCCGTTTCGGATTTTTCGGGAACCAGCCTTTCTCGCATCGCTCTCTCTGTTCGAAGAGTTCACCGATGCTCCACAGACAGGAGGCACCTATCACGCCTAAAATGGCAGAGAAGAGTACATCGGCAATCAGAAAGGCTGCACCGATGCAGAGAATGCCGGCAACGAGGAATATCCACCAGAACCGGATGCCCGTATAATATTCAGTCTTCATCACGATAGGATGAAAGATACCTATTATTAAAAAGGTGGAAATGGCGATGATAACGCCCGTATAATATATTTCCATATTTTTTAAATCTTAAATTATTACCATAAACTAATACAATATAGCTAAATATCAGCCTTATTCTATTTTCATTTCCGTTTCAAAGTGCAAAAATACAAAAAAAACTCCAAACTTGTTGGGTTTATGAAATAATTTATATATCTTTGTACTCAAATTATTAATAATATATATATAATCAGACTATGGCTAATAACGCAGAATTAATCAAGCAGTGTGAAGAAAGAGCACAGCAGTGGCTCACTCCCGCTTTTGATGAAGAAACACGTAATGAAGTAAAGGCAATGCTCGAGGCTGAAGACAAATCAGCTCTCGTAGATGCTTTCTATCAGAACTTGGAGTTTGGTACAGGTGGTTTGCGCGGTATCATGGGCGCAGGAACCAACCGTATGAACAAGTATATTGTAGGTATGGCTACTCAAGGCTTTGCCAACTACATCCTCAAGGCTTTCCCAGGTGAGGAGAACCTCTCTGTAGTGGTAGGTCACGACTGCCGTAACAATTCTCGTCTCTTTGCAGAGACTGTTGCAGCTATCTTCTCTGCCAACGGTATCAAGGCTTATCTCTTTGAAAGCCTCCGTCCTACACCAGAGATTTCTTTCGCTATCCGCGAGCTCGGTGCTAAGGCTGGTGTGAACGTAACTGCTTCTCACAATCCTAAGGAGTACAATGGTTACAAAGCTTACTGGAGTGATGGTGCTCAGGTTTTGGCTCCACATGATACGGGTATCATTGAGGAGGTGAACAAGGTTACTATCGATCAGGTGAAGTTTGAGGCTAACTGGGATTTGATTAAGATTATCGGTGGTGAGATGGATTATGACTATATGACTGCTGTTCATTCTGCCATGATCGACCAGGATGTCATCAATCGTCAGAAGGACCTCAACATTGTTTACTCAGCTATGCATGGTACAGGTCGTGTCATCGTTCCTCTCTGCTTGCGTTCATGGGGCTTCCAGAATATCAATGTAGTTCCTGAGCAGATGGTTGTAGATGGCAACTTCCCAACCGTTGTTTCTCCTAACCCAGAAAATGCTGAGGCTATGACCCTTGGTATGAAGCTCGGTACTAAGTTGAATGCTGACCTCGTAGTAGCTACCGACCCAGATGCTGACCGTCTTGCTATCGTTTGCCGCGATGACAAGGGCGAATGGATGATCATCAATGGTAACCAGACAGCCATGATGTTCTGCTACTATATCATTGAGAACAAGAAGAAGTTGGGCAAGTTGAAGCCAACAGACTTTCTCGTGAAGACCATCGTTACAACAGAGGTAATTGCTGAGATTGCTAAGAAGAACAACGTAGAGTTGCGCGACTGCTACACTGGTTTCAAGTGGATTGCACGCGAGATTGCTATCTCTGAGGGCAAGCAGCAGTATATCGGTGGTGGTGAGGAGAGTTTCGGTTTCTTGCCATACGATAAGGTACGTGATAAGGATGCTCCTGCTTCTATCTGCCTCATTTGCGAAATCGCTGCTTGGGCTAAGGATCAGGGCAAGACTCTCTACGATCTCTTGATGCAGATCTATGCAGAGTATGGTTTCAGCAAGGAATTCACTGTAAACGTAGTTCGTCCTGGTAAAACGGGTGCTGATGAAATCAAGCAGATGATGACTGATTTCCGTGCTAACCCTCCACAGGAGTTGGGTGGCAGCAAGATAGTAACTTGGAAGGACTACCAGACTCTGGAGGCTAAGCATGCTGATGGCAGTGTAGAGAAGCTCAATATGCCTACAACAAGCAATGTGCTCCAGTGGTTCTGTGATGATAACACCAAGGTGAGTGTTCGTCCTTCAGGTACAGAGCCTAAGATTAAGTTCTATATCGAGGTAAAGGATCCTTCATTCAAGTGCGCAGGTTGCTATAACCGTTGTACAGCAGCTGCTATGGAGAAGATCGAGGCTATCAAGAAGAGCTTGAACTTGGATTAATTAGTAGATTTTTATATTTCCGGCGAGAGGTCTCCTGACTTCTCGCCTTTTTATTGCTCTTTGCAAAATGATTTTGCAGAATAAGATTCATACATAATTATAAAAAAGAAACTCCCCAGATTCGTCAGGAATCTGGGGAGTTTTATTAAATATAAATTAAATAATTTCAAACAAATAAGCGGTGCTATTTTTCAATAGATGGTGTTATTTGCATTGGAATATTACTTGCTCAAATTAGCAATTGTGGCAATCATGGCTGCGATGCTCGACATACTTGTACCGAGGCTCATCGTTTCTGCAATACTCATCTTGCGCTTCAACTTGGCAGGAACAACAATTTCGCAACCAGGTTGAACTTTAGCACCATGGCCAACCTTGGCAACCTTACCATTCATATAGATGATGTACGACTTACTCTTGATGGCATCAGAAGCAAAACCGCCAGCCTGGTCTATGTAGTAGCTTGCTCGTTTGCCCTTTTCATAGGCAACAGTATTGGCATACATTACAGCACCATTGATTTTTACGGTTCCTGTATATTGTGGAACGACCAGTCGGTCTCCTTCACGCAGTACCAGGTCATCATCGCAACCAGGATTCTTGAGTGCAGCAGCCAGGTCGATTCCTACAGGATATTCATCTGGAACATTGAATTTCTCCAATTCTGCATTCTTGGCTCCTTCAGCAACCTGTTGGAGATTGCCGCTGTTACTGCTTGCTGCCAACTGGAGGAGATTCTTCTGCTGTTGCTCACGCTGCATCTTCAGAACCGCTTCCATACGGGCTTTCTCTGCACTGTTGGCTCTACGAATCAAGCGAGCTCCCTTGATATATGCCTCATTGGTAGCTCCACCTGCCTTGTAGAACAGGTCGCTGATGCGGGAATTACGCTTGGTGAGTGTGTAAGCACCAGCAAACATAACCTCACCTTCGATGCTCACATTTTCCTGTTCGTTGTATGCAGGACTCTTGCGGATGGAAACTTCGTCGAAAGGCATCAGAACAAAGCCAGGAGTTCCATCAATGACAAAACCGTCCTTCAGGGAGAGGGTGAATGTCTGGGCAATCAAACTGTCTGGTTGCAATGCCTTGGCATCAGAAACACGGCGGCTTACGTTGACATTCACGGTGGATGCCTTGTCGGTCAGACCACCAGCCTGAAGAACGAAGTCTTCAATGGTTTCATTATCGGCATATTTGTAGGTTCCTGGATACTGTACCTCGCCACGGATTGTGATGGTTCGCTCTATCAGTTTATCCTGTCGGGTAGGGATGAAGAGCACATCATTTTCCTTCAAAGGAATATCTGCCACCTTTCCGCTCATGATACCTGCGATATCCATACTGATAACTTCCAATGTACGGTCTGGCTTCATTCTGTGCATGACCGCTCTATTGGTGAAAGCATCTTCAGTAAGACCCTCTGCATGTTCTACCAGAGAACGAACGCTGTTGATCTGTTCGCCGATATTGTACATACCAGGACGGAATACAGCACCCTTTATTTCTACCGTATTGGCATATCTTGGCAGGATGGAGTCAACGCTTACAGAATCGCCATCAGCAATGTGGAAACTGGCAAAGTCGAATTCGTCAACATTGAATACAGCATATTCTCTTCCTGTTTTTCTGTTCACACGTACCGATTTCTTATAAGCATCACCAGTGAAATTGCCGGCATACTTGAGCAGGGAATTGATGCTCTCGTTCTTTTTCATCTCATAGAACATTGGGCGTTTTACCTTACCCGTAATGTTGACCAGACAGTCGTATGGACCCACTACGATCACATCATTGTCTGCAAGTCGTACATTGCCTGTCAACTTACCATTGAGGATGTAGTCGTAGATATCAACTACAGTAACCAACCTGTTGTTTCTATATACCTTAATATTACGGAGGGTACCCAGATCGTTGGTTCCTCCAGCCATGTAGAGGGCATGGAAAACGGTAGCGAAGGCAGAGAGGGTATAGGTTCCAGGAGCCTTTACCTCACCCATCACATTGACCATGATGGTTTTGGTCTGACCCACCGTCAACTTGATATGGCTGGAAGAATATCTGCTACCTAACGTACCGCGCAATCTTGCATTAGCCTGAGCAACGGTGAGGCCGCTGACATTCACCGGACCATACCCCTCGATGGTAACAGTTCCATCTGGAGAAACAGTACTCTCGATGGTTTTCTGGGAAGCACCATAGATGTCGATGATGACAGCATCACCAGGACCCAAGCGATAGTTCTGTGGGGTTGCGATATTCATATTAGGCTCAAAGCTCAACTCCTTATTATTAAAGATGTCGCGACCGAAGACCTTCTTGCGATTGTACTTCTGTTCAGCCAGCAAATGGCGGAGCATCTGTGTAGAGTCTGGATAGATGCCGTACATTTCATTCTGCATATCCATGTACTCTTCATCATGATTGTCGTATGTATGATTATAGGAGTAGTCGCGCTGGCCTTTGATTCTATAGTTGCTGTAGTTGCTGGCCTCTTTATCTGCCTCTTTCCCATAATCTTCACGGGTTTTACCATTGTTGGTACGTAGGCGCGAGCCGTTTGATGAGACTTTTCCTGTAGCGCTGGCAAGGCCGCCTTGTTTGGCTTCCTTTTCATAGCGAGTGCGTACACGTCGAATCTGTGAAATATCAACACCGCGTTGCATCAACTTGGTGACGATTTGTGCATTCGAGGTTCCAGAGCCGTGCTCCTTTACCACAAATTGCATCACTTGGTCGTCGGTCATGCTGGAAGATTGAGCCATGGCTACTGATGAGACCATGAAAAGCATGAGCGAAAAGATGATTAATTTCTTCATTTCACTATTAATTTTGTTTTGTTTCTTTTATAATAACTCAAAAATTCGCAATTTGTTGTAAATTTAGAGCTATTTCTTGAAACCGAAAATTCGTTTGATGAATTTCTTTACGACATTTTCTTTCTTCTGAGGGTTGACAATTGGAGTTGGTTTGCGAGAATTTGATTTCTCGTTAGCCTTCTTCTGTGCAACACCTCTTCCTCTTCCGTTGCTGCCAGGACGTACGTTTTCTGGTGCATTGCTGCGCTGGTTGTTATTGCGCTGCTCGCCGTTCTTGCGATTGTCCTGTCTGTTGCGGTTGTTTCTATTGTTGCGCTTTCCGCCTTGTCTGTTTTCACCCTCCTGCTTACCTTCGGTATTCTGCTGACGGTTATTTCTTGGCTGTTGCTTGTTGGCGTTCTGTTGCTTATTTGCATTCTGCTGCTTTTCGGCATTCTGCTTATTTGCATTCTGCTGCTTGTCAGCATTCTGCTGTTTGCCGTTTCTGCCATTTCTGTTGTTTGGCTTGTTTGCAACCTGTTCGCCCTGTTGTTCACCTTGCTGGCGAGGAGCCTTTTCCTGACGGTTGTTCTGTTTGTTCGGCTTGCGCTTGTGTGCAGTCTGGTCGCGGTCTTTCTGGCGGCGGCTCTTTGCACAGGTCTTGCCGTTGCCATTGTTTTTACCTGGTTTCTTAGGCTTGTCCATCTTGACATACTCAGGACCTTCGCCACACTCTGCAGGCAATGGCATCTTTTCTACCACTTTTTCCAGGAACTTTTCTATCTGCTGGAACCAGTAGATATCCATTTCCGTAACCAAGGTAATGGCTCTTCCGTCTCTATCTGCACGCGCGGTACGGCCGATGCGGTGTACATAGTCTTCTGTGTCGTGCGGAACGTCGAAGTTGATAACTAATGTGATATCATCGATATCGATACCGCGGGCAACAATATCCGTAGCAACCAACACATCAATCTGGCCGCTCTTAAACTTGAACATGATATCATCACGTTCTTGCTGAGAAAGGTCGGAGTGCATTTCGCCACAGTTGATCTTCTGTTGTTGTAGTGAAGCAGAGAGCTGTTTCACCTTTGTCTTACTGCCGCAGAAGATGATGACGCGCTTCAGGTCACCAGCCTTGAAGATATCCTTGATGATGCTCATTTTCTGAGCCTCATAGCAGACGTAGGCTTCTTGTTTGATTTTCTCGGCAGGTTTGCTGACAGCAAGTTTGATTTCTATAGGATTCTTCAGCAAGCTCTTTGCCAGTTCCTCGATCTTGGTAGGCATGGTTGCAGAAAACATGATAGTCTGGCAAGACTGAGGCAATTTCTTGGCGATGGTCATGATATCCTCAGAGAAACCCATGTCAAGCATGCGGTCTGCCTCGTCAAGGATAAAGAAGCTTACCTTACTTAAATCTACATTTCCCAGACTAATATGGGTGATGAGTCGGCCAGGAGTAGCTATTACTACGTCAGCTCCCATACGGAGACTCTTCAATTCCTGGTCGTAGCGGTTGCCGTCATTGCCACCATATACAGCCACGCTGCTCACTCCCTGCAGATAGTAGCTGAATCCCTGCATAGCCTGGTCTATCTGTTGTGCCAGTTCTCGGGTAGGTGACATGATGATGCAGTTGATGGCATCTTCAGGGTATCTGCCGTCATCCAACTTACTCAGAATAGGCAACAGATAGGCGGCAGTCTTGCCGGTACCCGTTTGAGCCACACCAAGAACGTCATTACCTTTCAATATCTCAGGAATACATTTCTCTTGAACAGGGGTGCATGTGTCAAAATGCATGTCATATAACGCATCGAGCACATTGTCATTTAAATCTAATTCGTCAAAATACATTTATAATCTCTTTATTATTATATATAATAATGTGTAGGCCTCTCTTGAAATAAGTGATGACCATCATACATTATCTATTATTATATGATACAATCTTACATTATCTTGGTGCATTGCGATAGCAGAAATATGCTACGACGGCAAAGAGGATATTTGGCATCCATGCAGCAAGCATAGGTGGGAAGTTGGCTTGTATGGCAAAGGTTGCCGATACGGTCTGAAGCATGATGTATCCGAAACTCAGAGCAAGTCCCACACCGAGTGCCATACCCATTCCTCCCTTGCGCTTCTTGGCAGAGAGGGAGAGACCGATGATGGTCAGGATAAAGGAGGCAAAGGATGCTGCTATTCGCTTGTGGTATTCCACCTGATATTGCACTACATTGCCGGAACCTCGGTCTATCTGCTTGTTGATGTACTCTTTCAATTCCGGACTGGTAAAGGTCTCCTGCTGTCCCTTGGAATATACCAGGTCGGTTGGTTCCATGGTTATCAGCGTATCTTTTTCAGCACCGCTGGTAATTTGTTCCTTCATACCTTGCAGCTTACGTACCTTCCAATTTCTGATCTTCCAATGGTACTTGGAATCAGAGATGGTATCGTACTGTACCTCCATCGCAGTAAGGTGACTGACCAGCTTTTTCTCCTGAAACTTATCCAGACAGAAACCATATCCCCTTTTGGTCGTATTGTCGTAGTGCTGGATGTATGCGATGACTCCACGGTCCACCTGCAACTGCACATTGTCTGCAGACGTGTTCTTGGCCTTCTTCTTATACATGTTTTCAAAGTTCTGTCTGATGACGGTACCATGTGGTATCACGTATGCAGACAGCGAGTAGGAGAGTGCAGAGAGCATGACACACGTCAGCATGTATGGTCGCATCAAACGCTTGAAGGATGTTCCGGAAGCGAGGATAGCGATAATTTCTGAATTGCCAGCCATCTTAGTCGTGAAGAGGATGACGGCAATGAATACAAACAAGGCACTGAACAAGTTGGCGAAGTATGGCACAAAGTTGGCATAGTAATCGAAGATGATGGCACGCATAGGAGCATGATTCTCCGAAAACTTGGCCAGATTCTCATTGAAGTCGAATACGATGGCAATGGAGATGATCAGTGCGATACTGAAAAAATAATATCCCACGAACTTCTTGATGATGTACCAGTCTAATCGCTTGATATATCTGAAGAGGTTGAGAAACCTGAGTACCCTCAGGAATCTCAACTTGTGGGCAGTCCATTTCGCAGCCTTTACGAGCCATGCGAAATGTTTGCCAAACCATCGCTGAAACTTGTATCTTCTGCGATGTTTCCTTATTTGTTTAAAATTCTTCATTATATTTCTTTAAATTCTTCGTCCTAATTGGTCGATGATGGAACGCTTCCACTGTACGAAGTCGCCCTGTTCGATGTGCTGGCGTGCATCTGTCACCAGTCGGAGATAGAAGGCGAGGTTGTGGATGCTGGCAATCTGCATTGCCAAAAGCTCCTGTGCTTTGAAAAGGTGGTGGAGGTATGCCTTGGTTGTTATGCGGTCGATATCGCAACCATCCGGATCAACAGGGCTGAAATCCATTTCCCATTTCTTATTGCGCATGTTCATGGTGCCATTATAGGTGAACAGCATGGCATTTCTTCCGTTTCGGGTAGGCATGACGCAGTCAAACATATCAACCCCTCGTTCGATGGCTTCCAGAATGTTCTGTGGAGTACCTACTCCCATGAGATAGCGAGGCTTGTCCTTAGGAAGAATCTCATTGACCACCTCTATCATCTCATACATCACTTCTGTAGGTTCACCTACGGCAAGACCACCGATGGCATTTCCGTCGGCACCCTTGTCGGCTACATACTTAGCTGCTTCTCTTCTCAGTTCCGGGAAGGTACATCCCTGTACGATAGGGAAGAGACTCTGGTTGTAGCCATAGAGAGGTTCTGTCTCATCGAAGCGCTTGATGCAACGGTCCAGCCAGCGCTGGGTCAACTCCAAACTTTTCTTTGCATACTGGAAATCACTTTGTCCAGGAGGACATTCATCAAATGCCATCATGATGTCGGCACCGATGATACGCTCTGTATCCATGACATTCTCCGGAGTAAAGATGTGTTTACTACCATCTATGTGAGAACGAAATTCGCAACCTTCTTCTCTCAGTTTGCGGATGCCAGTCAGTGAAAATACCTGAAAACCACCGCTATCTGTAAGGATAGGACGGTCCCAGCCATTGAAACTGTGCAGACCGCCAGCAGCCTTGATGACCTCCAGTCCCGGACGGAGGTAGAGATGGTAGGTATTGCCTAAGATGATTTGTGCCTTTACCTGTTTGCGAAGCTCGTCAAAATGTACGCCCTTTACAGAACCTACAGTTCCTACGGGCATGAAGATAGGAGTCTTTATCTGTCCGTGGTCTGTGGTGATGATACCGGTACGTGCATCACTTGCTTTATCTGTTACTTGTAATTCAAACTTCATGATAGTCTTGATGTTATTTTTTGTTTTCTTCTTCTTCGTCGTCAATCGTGAAATCGACAGGATGCTCCACCTTTTCGTCAGTGAGTGCAAACTTCCAGACATCAGCAACATTCTCTACATAGTGGAATTCTACACCCTTGCGGTATTGCTCTGGAATTTCCTCTATGTCTTTCTGATTGGCCTGACACATCACGATATCTGTGATACCAGCTCGTTTGGCTGCTAAGATCTTCTCCTTGATGCCGCCTACAGGGAGTACTTTTCCACGGAGCGTGATTTCACCCGTCATGGCAGTATTCTTGCGAACCTTGCGCTGAGTCAGGGCAGAGGCGATACTGGTTGCAATGGTGATACCGGCAGATGGTCCGTCTTTAGGAGTTGCACCTTCTGGTACGTGGATATGGATATTCCAGTTGCTGAAAATTCTGTAATCTACTCCGAGCAGGTCGATATGCGCCTTGACATATTCGAGTGCAATCACGGCAGATTCCTTCATCACGTCTCCGAGGTTACCTGTCAGCGTGAGCTTTCCTGCCTTGCCCTTGCTGAGGGAAGTCTCGATGAAGAGGATTTCGCCTCCCACGGAAGTCCATGCCAATCCGGTAACGACACCCGCATAAGCATTGCCCTGATAGATGTCACGGTTGAATGGAGGATTGCCCAAGAGGGTTGCTACCTCGGCTGGGGTGATGTTGGTTGTTTCCAATATGTCCTCATAAGCCAATTTGAAAGCCATTTTGCGCAAGGCTTTGTTGATCTGTTTCTCCAACTGGCGCACACCGCTTTCTCGGGTATATTGCTCGATGATCTTCTCGATGGCAGCTTTTGAGAACTTGATCTTTGGAGTATATTTCTTGAGACCGGTATTCTCCAACTCTCTTGGAATCAGATGACGCTTGGCAATCTCAACCTTCTCCTCTGTTATGTAACCACCTACTTCGATGAGTTCCATACGGTCGAGCAGTGGACGTGGAATAGAACTCAGGTCGTTGGCTGTGGCTATGAAGAGAACCTTCGACAAATCATAGTCGATATCCAGATAGTTATCATGGAAAGCCTTGTTCTGTTCTGGGTCGAGAACTTCCAGTAATGCTGAAGAAGGATCACCATTAAAGTTGGCCTGTGATATCTTGTCAATCTCATCAAGGATAAAGACAGGGTTGGCGCTACCAGCCTTCTGAATATTCTTGATGATACGACCAGGCATAGCACCGATGTAAGTGCGGCGGTGACCTCTGATTTCAGCCTCGTCGTGCAAACCGCCAAGAGAAACTCTCACGTATTTACGGCCCATCGCCTGTGCAATACTTTTGCCGAGACTGGTTTTACCAACTCCCGGAGGACCATAGAGGCAGAGGATAGGGCTCTTCAGGTCATCACGTAAAGCTCTTACTGCGAGGTATTCCAGAATGCGCTCTTTCACCTTTTCCATGCCATAATGGTCTTTGTCCAAAACCTTTTTGGCATGTTTGAGACTCAAGTTATCTATGGTGCAGTCATTCCAAGGCAAATCTACCATTGTCTGCAGGTAGTTGATCTGTGTGGAATAGTCAGGACTTTGCGGATGCAAGGTGTCGAGTCGCTTGAATTCCTTATTGAATATTTTCTCTATATTCTCATTCCAATTTTTGCTCTTGGCTTTCTCAAGAATCTCTTTCTTCTCTGGGCTCATATCGTTTCCGCCGAGCTCTTTCTTGATGTTCTTGAGCTGTTGTTGCAGGAAGTATTCACGTTGCTGTTCGTCCAGATCATTCTTTGTTTTCTGGCGGATGTCAGACTGTATGTCAAATAACTGTTTGAGTCTGTTCTCATATTTGAGTGCTTCAAACATGCGGTCTGTCATACTATCCATTTCCAGCATCTTGATCTTTTCCTCTATGCTGAAAGGCATGGATGATAAGATGAAATTCGTGCGTACCAGCGGATTGGATATAGAGTTGATTGCATACTCTGCATCATCAGGTATCTCATCGCTGTCTTGGATCAGCTTGATGGTTTGAGAGAACAGAGAACTTTGCAAAAGTTTGAATTCTGTATCCGTTTTTTTAGGCCATTCTTCAGAAATGTTTTCCACATATCCGCTATAGAATGGTCTTTTTGTATCGATACTTTTCAATTTGCATTTTCCCAAACCTTGTACTACGATGGTAACCTGTCCATTTTGCTGGCCAGGAAGTTCTACCATTTTGATGAGACGGCAGAAAACACCAGTTTCATAGAGGTCTTCCTTTTCAGGATCATCCAGATTGGCATCCTTTTGGGTAAAAGCGCAGAAAATAAGATCGTCGTGTTTCTGTTTGAGATAATCTACAACTGCGATACTTTGCTTTCTGCCAAGTATGATAGGGGTGAGAACAGTAGGGAAGATCACTAAGTCTCGGGTGCAGATAATAGGATATGTCCCGGAGTCTCTATCTTTTAGCAATTCCGTAATGTCGCCTTCAAAATCGGCGATCATGTGTAATTGATTATTTTTAATATTGTCCATATTCTGTTATAAATGCATTTTGACTTGCAAAGATAGCCTTTTTTGGTGAATTTTGGGTTGAAAGATACAAAATTTAATATTATAATGTGTAATTTCTTTCTTTATGGACTGTTTTTTGCTGAAAAGTAAAATATATTGCGTGTTTTTTCGTTAGAAAATTAAATGAAGCATGAATTTAGAATATGACAGGTTTTCGATTTAAAAAGTTTGAGATATTACAAGACCGTTGTGCCATGAAAGTGGGAACGGATGGCGTGCTGTTAGGAGCATGGGCTTCTGGCGGAACTCGTATTCTCGATATAGGATGTGGTACGGGGTTGATAGCCTTGATGATGGCTCAGCGTTTTCCTGCTGCCCAGGTGGTAGGTATTGATATTGACGAAGAGGCTTGTGGACAGGCAAGGGAAAATGTGGCAGCCAGTCCTTTTGGTGATAGAATTGATGTTGCCCATTGCCGGTTGCAGGATTATTCTGGTGAGGAATTTGATGCGATAGTCAGCAATCCTCCGTTTTTTCTGAATAGTTTGAAAAATCCGGATAGTAAAAGGGCAATGGCTCGACATGCGGATACCTTGCCGTTTAGGGATCTCTGGCAAGGTGTAAAACGTTTACTTTCAGAAAAAGGGATTTTCTCGGTTGTGCTGCCTTCTGAAGTGAGGGAGAATTTTGTATCAGAAGCCTGTATATCAGGATTTTACCTTGTTAGACAATGTGCTGTAAAAACGGTAGAAAGAAAACAACCAAAACGCTATCTCCTGGCATTTTCCAGACATAGAAACGGTGAACTGGAAAATGCCACGGAAATCATGATGAATCAAGATGGAAATCGCAGCGAATGGTATGCAAAAATAACTGACGAATTCTATCTTTAAACGCATCGTCTTTAGGGGATGTTTTAAGGTGGTTATATGCGTCTGCTTCTATTTAAATATTCAGTTTGCGTTGTACAAGTTTGCTTAAAGCCTCCACTTTCTTGCTTTGCTTGTTGAAGTCATCACGCATGGCATTCAGGTCGTTAAAGAACTCTGTAAATGCCGTTTGGATGGCATTTGGTTTGCGGGCATTCTTGTCTGCGTATGGATTGACTATCATCTTGATGCCTTTTTCTTCAAGATGTACGTCAATTTCCGTTCCCGACATCACTGGGTCGCCATCATAGTGGATGACGCCCGGTTGGCTTCGGGTGATATGAAGTTTCTTGCAGCGGAAACTTTTTATCTTGGAGTTCTTGTCCAAAGTCTTGTTGAACATGTCGAAACTTACCTGTGGAGCTTCGAGCACATCGAAAGGTTCCATGATGATGACGTCCATCAGTCCGTCGCTCATGGAAGCTTGAGGGGCTATGTATGCATTGTTGCCGTATTGGGAGGCATTGGCACATGAAATCAGGAAAGCCTTGTATTGTTTTGTTCCGGTCTCGTCCTCTAATGTATAAGTTTCCGGCTGGTACTTCAAGCCTTCTCTGAGGATATTCTCAGCATAGCTGATAGGACCACGCTTTCCGCTTTCTGCAAATTTCATGCTGACAAAGGCGTCAAATCCCATGCCGCATGTACAGAAGAAAGGATATTCATTGATGACTCCGTAGTCAAGGTCGTGAATTTCGCAATGATTGATGATTTCAATGCTTTTCTTCAAGTTCATCGGTATCAGGAGATGGCGTGCTAATCCGTTGCCCGAACCGCAAGGGATGATGCCTAAAGCGGTATCGGAATGGACGATGGAACGAGCCACTTCATTGATGGTTCCATCGCCACCTACAGCCACAACGATATCCACATGGTTGTTCTTAGCTTCGGTGGCAATCTCCGAAGCATGTCCAGCTCTTTCTGTCATCCTAATCTCGTACTCGAAAAGCTCTTTGTTCAATGTTGACTCTATCAGACTTGGAATGGCAGCCTTGCTGCTGGTGCCTGAAATAGGGTTCATTATGAATACTATCTTTTTCTTCATCCAATGCAATAATTTTGTAATATGGTCTTGCAAAATTAGCAAAAATCCCCAAAAAACTGGTTTTTATCACATAAAAAAACGCTAAAATGTAACTTTCTTAGAAAAAAATAGGATTTATAAGTTCTTTTTTGTATCTTTGCACCCTGAAACAATTGAAAATAATAAAGTACACCTATTAATAATGGGACAATTACAAGAAAGATACAAGAATTATCGTGAACCACAGAAGTATATGGCTGCCGGTGTGTATCCATATTTCCGTGAGATTACAAGTAAGCAGATGACAGAAGTTACTGACATCGATGGTCACAAGATTTTGATGTTTGGTTCTAATGCTTACCAGGGTTTGACTAATGATCAGCGTGTAATAGATGCAGCTAAGGCTGCTCTCGACAAGTATGGCTCAGGCTGTGCTGGAAGCCGTTTCCTTAATGGTACTCTCGATTTGCATGTTCAGCTCGAAAAAGAGTTGGCTGAGTTCATGGGTAAAGATGAGACTCTTTGCTTCTCAACAGGTTTTTCTGTAAATCAGGGTGTGTTGGCTTGCGTTGTAGGTCGTAATGACTACGTGATTTGCGATGACCGCGACCATGCATCTATCGTAGATGGCCGTCGTCTCTCATTCGCTACACAGTTGCACTACAAGCACAATGATATGGAAGACTTGGAGCGTGTGCTCTCTAAACTTCCTCAGGAGGCTATCAAGCTGATTGTTGTGGATGGTGTGTTCTCAATGGAGGGTGATTTGGCTAACTTGCCAGAAATCGTGAAGTTGAAGCATAAGTACAACTGCTCTATCATGGTAGATGAGGCTCATGGCTTGGGTGTGTTTGGTAAGCAGGGTCGTGGTGTCTGCGATCATTTCGGTCTGACAGACGAGGTGGATCTCATCATGGGTACATTCTCAAAGAGTTTGGCTTCCATCGGTGGATTTATTGCATCAGATAAGGATACTATCAATTTCCTCCGTCACAATTGCCGCACCTACATCTTTAGCGCATCTAATACTCCAGCCGCTACTGCTGCTGCTCTTGAGGCGCTTCACATTATTCAGAAGGAGCCTGAGCGTTTTGAAAATCTCTGGAATGTAACCAACTATGCTTTGAAGCGTTTCCGTGAGGAAGGTTTTGAGATTGGTGAGACTGAGAGCCCTATCATTCCTCTCTATGTTCGTGATGCAGAGAAGACTTTCGTCGTAACAAAGATGGCTTATGATGCAGGTGTATTCATCAATCCTGTGATTCCTCCAGCTTGTGCACCTCAGGATACTTTGGTTCGTTTTGCCCTGATGGCAACTCATACCAAGGAGCAGGTAGAAAAAGCTGTTGTAATCTTGAAGAAAATTTTCGTAGAAGAAGGTATTATCAAGTAATCCTTATATTATATATAATAAGGTATAATGATAAAGGTCAAGTTGGACAGTTCCTGTTTAGCTTGGCCTTTATTTTTTCTTTTTTCAACATTAGATAAAAGTACGATGAAATCATTAAAGGAATTATATAGAATCGGCAAGGGTCCTTCGAGCAGTCATACGATGGGACCTCAGCGTGCAGCAAAACTCTTTCTACAGCGTTGCGGTAATGCTTCTTCGTACGAAGTGACGCTTTACGGCAGTTTGGCTGCTACAGGAAAGGGACATATGACAGATGTGGCTATTGAGGAAGTTATCCAACCCTATCATTCTGTCAAAATCATCTGGGAACCTCAGACGTTTCTTTCTTTTCATCCCAACGGAATGAAATTTGTGGGAAAGGATGTCGATGGCGATATCCTGGATGAATGGACGGTGTTTAGTATTGGTGGAGGTGCGCTTTCTGAAGGCAATGGCGACCAGGATGAATTGGGTGCCAAGGATGTGTACGAACTGAATAAGTTGGGTGATATCCAGAACTGGTGCTATGAGAATGGTCGTTCGTATTGGGAATATGTAGAGAAGTGCGAGGGACCGGAAATCTGGGATTTCTTGGCTAACATCTGGAAAACGATGAAGGAGGCGATTGAAAGAGGTCTGGAGCATGAAGGTGTGCTTCCTGGACCGCTGAAGTTGCCTCGCAAGGCTGCCAATTATTATACCAAGGCGAATGGTTATCGTGCTTCCTTGCAGAGTCGTGGACTTGTTTATGCTTATGCTTTAGCAGTCAGTGAAGAAAATGCATCTGGCGGTATTATCGTTACTGCTCCTACTTGTGGTGCCTGCGGTGTGTTGCCGGCTGTACTTTATCACATGCATAAGGCGCATGAAATGGGTGAACAGCGTATCCTTCGTGCTTTGGCTACAGCTGGTCTTGTAGGAAATGTCGTTAAGCAGAATGCTTCCATCAGTGGTGCGGATGTCGGTTGTCAGGGTGAGGTAGGTGTAGCCTGCGCTATGGCTTCAGCTGCTGCCTGTCAACTTTTTGGTGGAAGTCCATCACAGGTAGAGTATGCTGCGGAAATGGGACTGGAGCATCACCTCGGTATGACCTGCGATCCTGTATGCGGTTTGGTTCAGATACCTTGTATCGAGCGCAATGCATTTGCTGCGGCACGTGCCTTGGATGCAGATTTGTATGCTTCCTTCTCCGACGGTCATCACCGTGTTTCGTTTGATAGAGTAGTGGAGGTAATGCGACAGACTGGTCATGATCTCCCATCGCTCTATAAAGAAACTTCTGAGGGAGGATTGGCCAAAGGGTTTAAGAGTAAGTTCTGAATATTCAATAGTCAATATTCATCAACAATCAGTCACTGATACTGAGTTGTGGATGCTGAGTTTCAATCATGAGAAAAGGCTTGTTTAGGAATGAAAAATCCTACACAAGCCTTTCTGCTATAGGGGAAATCCTGATTGATAAGATGTTTACCTTCGCTTTTGAAATCAAAGTTTTTTCCCTAATGCAATTGCTGCAATCACGTTAGCTCCTTCTGCCTTGAGTTTGTCTGCGAATTTGCAAACGGAACTGCCTGATGCGATGATGTCGTCGAATAGCAGGATGTCCTTGCCCTTGATGGCTTCGAAGTCAAAGGCATATTCGTCCTCTTCCTCTCCATCGTCAGGATTCGTTTTGGTAGTCCAGGAAATAAGCGGATAGGCATTGGCCATACTGGTCTGCTCGCAGACCTCCTTGCTGAATTCCTCAAAACGTCGTTTGGTATTTGCATGGGTAGATGCAGGAATACAAACGAGGGTCAACTGGTTAGCGGCATCGCCGAAAGTCTCCTTGATGAGAGTGGTGATGTCGGAAATCGCTTTCTTGAGAGCCTGTTGATGGTCAATCTCTGTAGTCAACTCCGAGTTTCCCTTGAAGTTGACAATGTAATCTCTCTTTTCCCAGTCTTCAGCAGACAGTTTGAAATTGCCATACGCATTGTAGGAAGCGTAATCGACAATCCATTTGTAAGGAAGACCGTTTTTAAGATGTTTCCAGTTTGTAATAATCGTAGTGTATTCTGCCATAACTTTCATGTTAATTAATGAAACAATAGAGTATTTTGAATGCTACAATATTATATGATATGTAGTAATGATGCAAAAATAGGAATATTTTTTTGAATATCTCACATATTTGTCTTAATTTTACGAAAAACTTTGTAATTTTGCACCCATATTTAAAATATACATCATTTTTATGACGAGAAAAAGTAAAATTCATGAGATTAGAGATTACGTCATCATAGCCTTGGCGATGTTGATAGGTAGTATTGGATTGAACATTTTCCTTTTGCCTAATCATATCACGATGGGTGGTATCGGTGGTCTCGCTTCTATCTTGTACTGGGGTGCAGGCATCCCTGTATCAGTTTCTTATTTCGGTCTGAATGTCTTCCTGTTGGCGATAGCCTTGCGCATCCTCGGATGGCGATTCTGTCTGAAGACGCTCTATGGCATTTCCCTTTTTGCCATTTATACTCGCATGATAGAGTTCTATGGGGAAGGAAATATTACCTTGTTGCATGACCAGCCTTTCATGGCGACCGTCTTGGGAGGTTTTTGTATGGGTACGAGTGCCGGATTAGGTTTGTCTTGCAATGGCAGTACGGGTGGTTCGGATACGGTGGCAGCCATGATCAACAAGTTTTATAACATTTCCTTAGGACATGCCATTCTGATTTGTGACCTCTGTATTATTTCGAGCAGTTATTTCGTGCTGAAGAGTTGGGAGATGGTGATTTATGGTTATGTATGCCTCTTTGTGTCGTCTCTCTGTGTTGATCATGTCATCAATACCTTGCGTCGTTCGGTCCAGTTCTTTATCATCTCTGATAAGTATCTTGAGTTGAGTGCTGCTATCAATACGACAGCCGACCGTGGTTGTACGGTGATGGATGGACATGGTTGCTATAGTGGCAAGGATGTCCACATGCTCTTTGTCTTGGCGCGTCAAAGGGAATCGCAAAAGATTTTCCGACTGATAGACGAGATAGATCCTACTGCTTTTGTCAGTCAGAGTGCCGTTATCGGTGTTTATGGTTTAGGCTTCGACCGTTTCAAGGTAAATAGAAAACTGTTGAAGAAGTAGTATCATGACTAATGGGACACCCTTATTTGCGTGTAAAAAAGGGATTTTTTAGCAAAAATGAAAAAAAGTTCGGAAAAAATTTGGTGGAATCAAATATTTGTAGTACCTTTGCAATCGCAATTCAGAAATGAGGCTAAAAGCTAAGTAAATGAGTTTGATGAGCGGGGTGTAGCGCAGCCCGGTAGCGCTCCTGTTTTGGGAACAGGTGGTCGCAGGTTCGAATCCTGTCGCCCCGACTCTATCTCTTACTAAGTTAGCATCATGCAAGCGGGGTGTAGCGCAGCCCGGTAGCGCTCCTGTTTTGGGAACAGGTGGTCGCAGGTTCGAATCCTGTCGCCCCGACAAAAAAGCTAAGAAGTCTATTCTTCTTAGCTTTTTTGTTTATATATAAAAGCCGTTGTACTTTTGTATCGTATCAAGATAGGGTAACAATTTTTAAAAATTAGTATAGCTCATGATTATTACAATAGCCCGCCAGTGTGGCTGTGGTGCCGTCAATGTAGGCAAATTGCTGGCAGAACATTATGGTATTCCTTTTTATACCAGAAAGAGCTTGCTTCAGATGGCAAGCGAGAAAGGTGTGCTCGATGAGATGGAAGCATTCTTTGAGGAGCGCCCAGTAGATGAACTCCTGTTTGCCATGTCTTCCTTTGGTGAAACTCGCAAAGATTCCACGGAAAGACCTTTGCGTGTACTTGCAGACATGATTGGTGACGAGAACTGTATTATCATCGGTCGTTGCGGTAACTATATTTTCCGTGAACGTAAGGATTTGGTTTCCGTATTCTTGAAGGGAACGATGAAATCCCGCATTGCAGATATCCAGATGGAACAGAATCTTTCTTATGAAGATGCGAAGGAGTTTGTAGAACAGTTAGACGACTGTCGTGTGGCATACCATAAGTATTATACAGGGCTTACCTGGGGAGATGCCAATGATTATGACATTTGTCTGGATAGTGACCGGTTGGGAACAGAAAAAACAGCCTCTATGATAGAGCGCTATGTGGAGCAAATCGGTTTGGACAACGAAAAGTGATACTAAAATTAACTTGAAATCATGAAGTTTCTTATTCAATTTATGATAATCATCGCTTTCTCGTTTTTGGGAGAGCTGTTGCATTATTTTCTTCCATTGCCTATACCAGCCAGTATATATGGTATAGTCTTGTTGTTTGTCGCCTTGGAGTTGAAATGGGTCAAGGTGAAGGATATTCGTGAGACGAGCAGTTTTCTCATCGCAGTCATGCCTGTCATGTTTATTCCTGCAGCTGTAGGACTTATTGATTCTTGGAAGTCGATAGGCAATTCCTGGCTGGAGTATATCATCGTTACGGTATTGAGTACTTTTGTAGTGATGGGAGTCTCTGGTTGGATTACACAGTTTGTTATCCAGCGTAACAAGGTACAGAAAGAAAATAAGAAGTAATTAACTAAAATAATAAGGGAGAAAACAAGATGGAGTTGTTTCTGGAATCAGTATTTTTTGGAGTGCTGGTCAGTTTGGTATCGTATGGAATAGGTTTGGCTTTGAAAATTAAGACGGGTTGGTCTCTTATGAATCCGCTCTTGATAGCTATCATATTGGTCATTTGTGTGTTGTTGCTTACAGGTGTAAGTTATGAGTCGTATAGTGCTGGTGCCAATATCATCAGTTATTTGCTGACGCCTGCCACGATTTGTCTTGCTGTACCATTGTATCAGCAGGTTGAATTGTTGAAGAAGAATTATCGTGCCGTCATGATTGGTATCTTGTCGGGAGTATTGGCAAGTTTGTGTTCCGTACTTATCCTTGCATTACTATTTCATTTCGATCATGCTTCGTATGTTACGTTCTTGCCAAAATCCATTACGACAGCCATCGGTATTGGCGTATCAGAAGAGTTGGGCGGTCACGTATCAGTTTCAGTAGTCGTTATCATCGTAACGGGAGTTCTTGGAAACATCTTTGCAGAGAAGTTCCTTTCCCTCCTTCGCATCAAGGAACCGATAGCAAAAGGTATCGCCATCGGTTGTTCTGCCCATGCTTTGGGTACGGCTAAAGCGATGGAGATGGGTACTATTGAGGGAGCGATGAGTAGTCTTTCAATCGTGGTTTGTGGTGTGATGACGGTGATAGGTGCGTCTTTTTTTGCTCTTTTCTTGTAGCTTTTGCACAATTTGCACAAAAAAATGGCTTAAAAGCGATACTTTTTTTGGTAGTTTGCTTAAAAAATATTACCTTTGTCCTGCAAAAATATGAAAAAAGGCAGAATGACCCAACTTCATATCATAAGCAGGATTTCACAGGGCAACGCATACTTCGGCAACCCCCTATGTTATCTGCTATCAGTAAAAAAAATGATGAGTTTGATCGAGACATGTAAAAGTAGTAGCAAGTTTCGATTAACCCTAGAAGTGTCAAAACGACTCCACTCATGATTAAGTTTTTAGACTTACAGAAGATTACTTTGCAGCATGCGGATGAGATTCATGAGGCAGTTAGCCGTGTGATAGATTCCGGTTGGTATCTGCAAGGTAGTTCTGTCAAGCAGTTTGAAGAACATTACGCTCACTTTATCGGTACCCGCTATTGTATAGGTGTAGGAAACGGCTTGGATGCCCTGACCCTCATCTATCGTGCTTATATAGAGATGGGCGTGATGAAGGAGGGGGATGAGGTGATCGTCCCAGCCAATACCTATATCGCTTCCATCTTAGCTATTTCAGAGAATGGTCTGAAGCCAGTTTTGGTAGAACCAGATCCAGAGACTCTTGAGATAGACGATGCTCGTATAGAGGAAGCAATCACGGAGCGTACCCGTTCTGTGATGATCGTCCATCTTTACGGACGATGTGCTTATACTCAGCGAATAGCCGATATTTGCAATAAGTATCATTTGAAATTAGTAGAGGATAATGCCCAGGCGCATGGTTGCCGTTATCTTGGTGAACCAGCAGTTCCTGAATCTGTGCAGAAAGGCAAGCACACCGGTAGTTTGGGTGATGCTGCGGGACATAGTTTTTATCCAGGAAAGAATTTGGGAGCATTGGGTGATGGCGGTGTTGTTACCACAGATGATCAGGAATTGGCAGAAGTCATTCGAGCTTTAGCCAATTATGGTTCGCATAAGAAATATGTCTTTCAATATAAGGGTCGTAATAGCCGTTTGGATGAGATTCAGGCAGCTGTACTTGATGTCAAGCTCAAGTATATAGATGAGGATAATGCCCATCGCCAGCAGATAGCCCGATATTATTATGATCATCTCCAAGGTTTGGAGACCTTATCTGCGCATTCAGCAGGATATATTCGTTTACCCAAGCAGATGCCAGATGCGAGCAATGTCTATCACATCTTCCCGATTTTCTGTAATCGTAGGGATGAGTTGCAGGAGTGTCTTACCAATCATGGAATCCAAACATTAATCCATTACCCGATAGCTCCTCATCGTCAGGAATGCTATCCTGAATTACATTCCCTTTCCCTTCCTATCTCAGAGCAGCTTCATCAGGAAGAACTGAGTTTGCCGATAAGCCCTGTTATGACATGGGATGAAGTGGAAGAGGTGGTAAAGAGTGTTAAGTCTTATTTCTTTTTAAAAGGATAGTCTTTTTATGTCACAAAGTGGAACGATAGCAAGAAACACTCTCATCATGTACATCCGCATGTTTGTCATGATGATAATAGGACTTTACACCAGTCGTGTATAGTCTCAAGTGGCTTGCCATCAAGAGTCATCAGGAAACTGGGCGAACTTTTCATTTTATCAGAAAGATGGTTGATAAAATATAGAATAATTTGCAAGTTCTTGCGTTATTATAAGTATGAGTAAGAATTCGGTTATATTATATTTTATAGGTTTATTAGGAATCGTAAGTTTGTCTTCCTGTATGGATGATGAGGATTTTTCTTCATCCCGGGCAGACTTGCTGACTTTTTCTACTGATACGGTAAGGTTGGATACTACCTTCTCGAATGTTCCGACACCTACCAGAACGATGTGGGTTTACAACCGTTCTGGAAAAGGTATCAGATGTAGCAATATCCGTCTGGAAGGTGGTAATCAGGAAGGTTTCAGAGTGAATGTGGATGGTACGTTTCTCGGACAGGCAGCTGGTTTTCAGACAAGTGATGTCGAGATTCGTAAGGGAGACAGCATCCGTGTATTCGTGGAATTGACTTCTGCTCAGCAGGAGAAAAATGAACCGCAGTTGGTGGAGGACGACCTTGTCTTTACCTTAGAAAGTGGGGTGCGGCAGAAGATTAATCTGCGTGCCTTTTCATGGGATGCAGAGATGCACAACGGTCTGGAAGTGAAGAAAGGTGAGGAAACTGTTCTGGGTGAACCGGATGAAAGCGGCTACCAGAAACCAATCGTTATCTATGGCGGAATCAAGGTAGATAGCTTAGGTACACTCACTATCAGAGAGGGTGCTACGCTTTATTTCCATGAGAATGCTGGTATTGATGTATATGGTAAACTGAAGTCTGCAGGTACTGCCGAAAAACCGGTTACGATGAGGGGCGACCGTATCGACCGGATGTTTGACTATCTGCCATACGACCGTACTCCCGGACAATGGCAGGGCATCCGATTGAGAGAGGCTTCTGCTGATAATGAACTGAAATATACTGATCTCCACAGTGCTTATCATGGTATTGTAGTGGATTCCTGCGATCTTGCTACCCAGAAATTGCTGGTAGAAAATTCTACTATCCATAACTGCCAAGGCTATGGCTTAGCGATTTCTTATGCCAAGGTACAGGTTTATAATACGCAGATTTCAAATACGCTCAATCATTGTCTCTATGTAGAGGGTGGTCATGTGGATGTCAACAATAGTACAATTGCACAGTTCTATCCGTTTGATGGCAATCGACGTTCTGCAATCGGTTTCAAGGCTCCTATAGATACATTGAACGTCAGAAATTCTCTCGTTACGGGATATGGTAATGATGAGGTACTGTGGACGCCAGTAGAGGAAGAACCGCTCAAGTTCAGTTTCGACCATTGTGTGTTGCGTACCGAGAAGATGATGACGGAGGACAGTCTCCGTTTTACCCATGTCGTCTATGAAGATGTGAAGGATACCACCATGTATGGCGAGAAGCATTTCTCAGTTTTCGATACTGAAAATCTGATTTATGATTTCCACTTGTCTGCCAAGTCTGCTGCCATTGGTGCAGCCGATCCGAAGACCGCTTTGCCTTATGATCGCAATGGTCTCAAGCGCGAAGAAGACAAGGCTGATGCAGGATGTTTCCTGTATCGGGAGGATAAAAAAGAAGAGTAGTTTTTCTTTTATGACTTATCAGGAGAAATGTAGCTTATGAAGATGAGTACATATAGAAAATGGGCCTTGTGCTTTTTGGGGATGAACTTGATGTTTGTCCCTTCTTTGGTTTTTGCCCAGCGCAATGATGAGGCTACCGAGCAGTTGGGTAAAGCTTTGGAGTATTTTACGTCCCAAAAATATCATGAGTGCCTGATGATTATGCAGGACTTGGAGAAGCAATATCGGCTCAATCCCAGATACAAGGCCTATTTAGGAGTCTGCTATTATTACGAATGGGATTATGAACATGCTAATAAGTATCTGACGGAGGCGATACCCCAGTTGGCTCTGTTTGCCCCTCATGAACGGTCGTTCTATTATTGGGCAAATGCAGAAAGTCTTTTCAATCTGCAGAAGTACAAGGAGGCCATCCCTATGTATGAGGCAATGTTGCCGTTGTGCTATGAGAATGAAAAGCCGGATGCCTATTACCGCTTAGGTTTCTGTCATCTGTTTATGGAAAACTGGGTGGGTGCATGGAATGAATTTCTTAAGGCTCAGGATGCTTATCAGAAATATAGGGACACACCCGACATGCAGGCCCGTATCATACAGGTCAGCCACATGTTGGATGGATTGAAGCCTAAGGTGATAGGCATTGTAATCAGCGATCTGCTGAAGTAGTTATCTCATATTGGCATCTACGAAAGAGAAAGGAAGTAGGTCCTTGATGCTTCTGAAGCAATAGATGCCCTCTGTGCCATAGAGAAGAATGCGTACCGGTTGCTTGTAGCGGTCTTCTATTTCGAGGATGACCTGACGGCAAGCTCCACATGGGGAAATCGGATCCTTGAGAAATCCGTTGGCATTTCTTGCAGCAATGGCAATGGTCTTGATGGACAATTCCGGATGGTTTGCCTGTGCTGCAAAGACTGCCGTTCTTTCAGCACAGAGTCCTGATGGGAAGGCTGCATTTTCCTGGTTGGCACCGATGACGATGCTACCGTCTTCCAGAAGACAGGAGGCTCCTACGTAGAAGTGACTGTAGTTGGCGTATGAATTCTGGGTAGCAGCAATAGCTTTTTCCACCAGGTTTTGTTCTTCCTGGCTCAATTCTTCCAATTGTGCAAACTGGTATTCAATTTCAATTTTTCTTTCTTTCATAGTTCTAAGGAGTTTTGGTTTTGTAACAGATAACTGAAACCTATTTCTACTGAAAATAGGTTTCAGTTATTTTTTTATTTTTGAAGTTATATAGAGGACTATTTTGTATAGAAATCTATTAGGTTTGTGATAGCTCTCTTGCAGACAGGGCAGAATTCTGGCGTGTCATTGATGCGCATGCGGCAATCCTGAACGCCACGATATACTCCCTTGGTGCTGTAGCCGGCACCTTCAAAGACTCCCACCTTGCTTTCTGCCACCTTCGTATTCTCTGAGAGAGGGGTAGGGATAGGTGTTCCCTTCTTAACCATGTCTTTCCACTTACTGGAGAAGTTGACCAGCGTGGTGATGTTCGGCTCCCAAGGTTCTACGTCGTGTGGATACATTGGAATCTCTTCGAAATCGTAGGCGTATTCGTCTGCGAGACCAGCAAAGGAATGCCCGAACTCATGTACTACTACTGGCTTGTACCACTTGTGGTGGGTAGAGGTCAGGTTGTATGAATTGAGGATTCCACCTCCACCATATTTCTTGGAATTTACCAGTACAATGATATGCTCGTATGGGGTACCAGCCAACCAGTTGTGCAGGTCCTTCAGATGGAGTGTGGTCAGGTATCTGTCGCTATAGAATGTATCAAAATGAGAGTGGAGTGCAGTATTCTTCCAGATTCCTTTGGCAGGTTCGCTCGTTCCGCTTTCTTCAGATGGTGATTTTACGGCGATGACATTGAATCTGTCACGCATTTTCTTGAATGGCTCATGATTGAAGAGCGCTTCGTTGGCATCCTTTACGTCTTTGATGAAAGTGTCCATCTCTGCATCTGTGTATCCCTCTGCTACGTAAGCAATATGGATGCAGCGAGTTGTATCGGCTGCCTGCTGGATGGTTTCGTATGCTGTCGGCTTCTCTCCCTTGTGGTGGATGAGGATGTCGGTAGGCACTACCTGATGGGTGAGTGATGCAGTAACCTCACGGCGGTTGTTGAAGAGCGACAGGGTGATGTCCACCGTGTCTTTTGGCATCGGTACGAGGAATACATTCTCAAAACTCTGTGTATTCTTCTTAGCCTCCGGGTAGGAAAGCCATTCCTGGAAGAGGGTAGAGAAAGAGTTGCGATAGATGACCTCACCTGTCTTGTGGGCACGAACTGTGATTTGTCCGTTTCCTTCTACAGGCACTTCGCCCAGTCGCTGCTTTTTACCATACCAGCGGGGCATGACGTTCAGTTCATCTACTGCAATCATCTGTTGCTTTGCGTTTCCTACGAAGGTATAATCTACTCGCAGGGTTTTGTCAACGAAATAGTCGTTGAAGTTTTGTGCCAGGAGTTTGCCTGGCATCATGAGCATAGCAAGAGCTGCAATGATCAGTGTTTTCTTCTTCATTTTCTTTTCTTTATTTCTTTATCTTACTTTCAGTCTGGCTCCAGGGTATATCTTGAAGTCAGGATCAAGGTGATTCTTGGAATAGAGACTCTTCAGTCTTATGCCATATTTCTGTGAAATGCTGTACATGCTCTCGCCTGGTTGTACGATATGAGGGCGTTTCTTGAACTGCTTAGGCGCTTTCTTGCGCTTTTTCTTCAGATAGATGATATCTCCCTTGTGCAGGATATCGTGTTTGTCTCTTTCGTTGTACTTAGCCAATTTTCTCCAACTGATACCCACTTCCTTTCCGATGCTCTTGAAGGTTTCTCCCTCTCTGGCATACAGATAATAGTTGTCGTTGAAGATGTGGATAGGGTGCAGAAGTCCTTGTGCGTTGACCGGCTGATCTGTGCCACTATGTTCTGCCATGAATTTGTCGTAGCGTTTTGCCTTGTCATAATCATGGAGCTTGTACAGTTCGATAATCTGTATCAGTTTGTTGGCATACTGCGGATTGGTAGCATAGCCACATTGTTTCAGCCCTCTTGCCCATCCTTTGTAGTCGTTGCTGTTCAGTGAAAAAAGCCGGGCATATCGCTGTTGCCGTGCCAGAAAGCGGCTATGGTCTTCGTAGCTTTCCCTGGCATCGCTATATACACGGAAACATTCACCACGGGCGTCATCGTCGTGGTATTGCGTAGGACCAGTCCATGAAGTGTGGCATTTGATGCCGAAATGATTATTGCCCTGTCTTACCAGGCTGCTTCTGCCTGCAGCGCTCTCGAAGAGACCTTGTGCCAGCGTGATACTGGCTGGTATCCGATATTTGAGCATCTGCTCAATAGCAAGATCCTTGTACTGGTTGATATATGTCTGATAAGTCTGGTTCCACTTCATCTGTGCGCCCGAAGGAAGGGTGCAGAGCAGAAGAGCCAGACCTATGATGTTTGCTTTGATTCTATTCATACTGCAAAAATATAAAAAATAGTTTATTTTCGCTTGTTTTCTCTTATTTATTTTTTATTTTTCACTTTTTGTATGCTTTTTCGATATTATTTGATTATTTTTGCAGAAAAAAGATGAGCGTTAGGATATTGATAGCTTTAGGCTCTAATCATGAGCAAGAGAAGAATGTGGCTTTCGCAATGGAGCGTCTGCACAGCTTTTTCCCCGGCATCTCCTTTTCGAGAATGTTATGGACCGAACCGATAGGCATCGCGTCCGACCGATTCGTAAATGCCCTTGCCTTAGCTGATACGGATAAGGAGCAGGAGGAAGTGGAACGGATATTGAAACAGGTAGAGAAAGAATGTGGAAGAACTCGGGAGGAAAAGATGAGGAATATCATCAGATTGGATCTCGATCTTTTGCAGTGGGGTACAGTCCGGTTGCGTGAACAGGACTGGGAAAGGGATTATATCCGCCTGTTGCTGCAGGAGATGCAATGGGCATTCTGATAATTTCACAAACTTATAGGGAGTTATAGAATACGGAAATATGGAATGGACGATACAATAAAAATCCTCTTGATCAGGCTGATAAAGCTGAATCAAGAGGATTTTTATATTTCACCAGCATCAGGATTTCTCCCGATGCTGGTGAGTAAAGTTATGATGTCTTATCGTTTTAATGCCTTATAAAACCGGTGTAGGGTTGTCCTTGGTGAGGTGTAGTTCTACCACCTCTCCTGTGGCAAGCGACTTCTTTACATTGATGAGTCGCTGGTTGCTGCTTCCCCTGAAAAACAGGTCCTTATCGGCGAGTGCCTTTATGAACGGACCATCTACCAGGACATCTATCTGTTCAAGCAGTGCTCTCTGTGCCGGGTTCTTCAGGAGATTCTCATATTTATAACCCGTAAAGCACCAGATATCCTTGCTGCTTTCCTTGCGGATGGCACGAGCTAACTCGGCAAATCCCTCAGCCTGAAACATCGGATCACCTCCTGAGAAGGTAACGTTGGCGAACGGATCGCTCATGATTTCCTTCAGCAGGTCTTCGGTTGATGTCATCGTACCATTGTTGATGTCCCACGACTGCGGATTATGGCATTCAGGACAATGATTGGGGCAACCTGCACAATAGATAGAGGTCCTGAAACCAGGACCATCCACCATCGTGTCGTGGATTACGCTAAGAACGCTTATCATGATTTCTTCCCAGTTTATCCTTATTTTACTTTTGTGGAGTGTCGATATGAGTTACACGGTCGTGAAGCTCAGCCAACTTGCCACTGTTCCAGCGGTCGGTAGTACCTACGAGGTAACCAGTGATGCGCTGCAACTTGTCGATGTGGTGACTTCCGCACTTAGGACAAACTTCCAGATTGGCCTCTGCATTCTCGTAGCCACAGTCCAGACAGCGGTTGCGGTTGTGGTTTACAGAACCATATCCCATATTGTACTTATCCATCATGTCAACCACACTGGCAATGACAGAAGGGTTGTGGGTAGCATCGCCGTCAATCTCAACATAGAAGATGTGTCCACCACGAGTCAGATCGTGATAAGGAGCCTCCACCTGTGCCTTCTTCATGGCAGTACACTTGTAATATACAGGTACGTGGTTTGAGTTGGTATAGTAATCGCGGTCAGTAACGCCCGGGATGATACCAAACTGCTTGCGGTCTTTCTTGGTGAACTTACCGCTCAAGCCCTCTGCTGGAGTAGCGAGGATGGAGTAGTTGTGGTGATACTGCTCGCTGTATTCGTCAGCATGTTCCTTCATGAAGGTAACAATCTTCAGACCCAATTCCTGTGCCTCTTCGCTCTCGCCGTGGTGATGACCGATGAGGGCAACCAGACATTCTGCGAGTCCGATGAAACCGATACCCAACGTTCCGTGATTGATTACGCTCTCGATGGTCTCCTCTGGCTTCAGGTTCTCGGCGCCTACCCAGAGATATTTCATCAGCAATGGGAACTGCTTAGCCATAGCGGTCTTCTGGAACTGGAAGCGCTCGTCGAGCTGCTTGGCTGTGATATCGAGGATATTGTCAAGCTTCTCGAAGAAAGTCTTGATTCTCAATTCCTTGTTCTCGATACCCATGCACTCGATGGCCAACTTTACGATATTAATCGTAGAGAAACTCAAGTTACCGCGTGCGATACTGGTCTTCTCTCCCCAACGGTCTTCGAATACACGTGTACGGCAACCCATAGTGGCGATTTCCCATTTGTAGCGCTCAGGATCGTCAGCACGCCACTTCTCGTTCTGATTGAATGTGGCATCGAGGTTGAGGAAGTTAGGGAAGAAACGGCGGGCAGTTACCTTGCAAGCCAACTGGTAGAGGTCGTAGTTGCGGTCCTCTGGCAAGAAGTTGACGCCACGTTTCTTTTTCCAGATCTGGATAGGGAAGATGGCAGTTTCGCCATTTCCTACGCCATCGTAAGTACTCTTCAGAATCTCGCGCATGATGCAACGGCCTTCTGCACTGGTATCTGTACCATAATTGATAGAAGAGAAAACCACCTGGTTACCGCCACGGGAGTGGATGGTGTTCATATTGTGGATGAAAGCCTCCATTGCCTGATGTACACGGTTTACGGTCTTGTTGATGGCGTGCTGCTCCAGGCGTGCTCTTCCCTGAAGATTGTCGAGTGGCTTCTCGATATAGTCATCGATAGGCGCCTCATAAAGATCCTTGAGATCTTCTCCTGAGAGTTTCTCCAAGTTTTTCACTTCCTCCTGGTAAGACATTCTTACGTATGGAGCCAGGTAGAAGTCGAAAGCAGGAATAGCCTGACCACCGTGCATCTCGTTCTGACAGGTTTCCAGAGAGATGCAAGCCAGTACGGCTGCTGTCTCAATACGCTTGGCTGGACGGCTGGAACCATGGCCAGCTGTGAAACCATGCTTCAGGATGACGTCGAGCGGATGCTGTACGCAAGTCAGACTCTTGGTAGGATAATAATCTTTGTCGTGTATATGAATGTAGTTGTGCAGGACGGCGTCACGAACTTCCTCGCTGAGGAGGTAGTCGTCAACGAATGGTTTTGTAGTTTCAGAAGCAAATTTCATCATCATGCCGGCAGGAGTGTCGGCATTCATGTTGGCGTTTTCACGGGTGATGTCATTGTTCTTGGCATTCACGATGCTCATGAACACATCGCGTGTCTTTGCCTTGCGGGCAATGTTACGCTGGTTGCGGTATGCGATGTACTTCTGTGCCACGTCCTTGCGGGCACTCTTCATGAGCTCCATCTCGATGGCATCCTGGATGGCTTCTACGCTCATCTGGTTCTTGCCACGATAGCTTACATGATCAGTGATTTTCTCAATAAGAGTTTCATCTTCACCCTTGTCTGTGTGCAACATGGCTTTACGTATGGCAGCCATGATTTTCTGTTGATTGAAACCAACAATGCGTCCGTCACGCTTTACTACAGTTTGTATCATTTCTAGCTTTACTTTAAGATTGATATTTAATTAGCTTATTATTAACATTTTACGCAAAAAAGAGGCAGTAGAAACCTCGATTTTGACATTGCAAAGATACAAAAGATATTTGAAAGTTTTCTCTTTTGGACAACTTTTCTTTGGTTAAAAAATATTAAGTAGCTGATAATCAGGCAATTAAAAAATCGTTTTGGAAAACTTTTGTATTTTATTGTTTTCCAAAACGATTAATTGCTTATGCATCAAAGAGTTATGCGATTTTTGCCCCGAAATGTTAATTATTGCTTATTCGGATGCTTTAGTCGATAATCCCTTTATATATGGGCTTTCTGCACCTCACTTGCAGAAATCTGAGCTTATTTCTGATTCCTTTTATAGTCAAGCGCTGCACCTATTGCCGTGCAGAATTCTGAATATTTAGGTATGCGGAACCTGACATTGTAGAGTTTCTCCATGGCAGGGAATACTTCCCGGCACTGAGGCATGAGGGTCAGGTTTCCGATGAGTACGAAATCCTTGATTCCCGACTCTAAGGAGGAAAGGATTGTGGCAGAACCGATACATTGCAGTACCATCCAGATGAGGCCTTTGGCAATATCTTCGCGAGATGCGTTTGCCTTGGCGTTGCTGAACAGAGATGCCACGGCATTCATTGGCAGTCCTGGCAATGGTTTGGCGCTGATATCGCCTATGAGCAGGTTGATCTTGGAAACATCACCATCTTTTGCCAGATGGGCTATCTGCTTCACGTCGTCGGTCTTGAGCATGATGCGGCTCAGTCCTGCTAAGGTGCCGCCTCCGATGCCGATACCTCCGATGTGGCGTATGTTGTCGCCTTCGCATTTCACGAGTGATGTACCCGTTCCCATGCTTACTACAATCATCCTGTCGAGCTTGCTTTCATATTTGGCACCAAGGCCGTCGGCTACGAATTCCTCGCTCTTGGAGGTAGGAAGTCCATAGATTGGCTCGTCTATATAAGCAGAGCCTACGCCGGTAAGCATCACATGTTCCACCTCAGAGAGGCTGATCTGGTTGTCGTGCAGGTATTTTCCGAATGCTCCATACAGAGATGTGATTGGGTCTGTAGCCTTGATACGGATGGGACTTACTACGATTCCGTCTTCGTCAATGCCCACAATCTTGGTGGTGGAGATACCTACGTCGATACCAATTACTATTTTTTTCATTTTAGAGATATATTGTTTTGAGTTTTTTAGAGTACACCCATCTTACAGAAAGTGATGAGCACACCATATCCGAGAATCATACTGATGAGACCGATGGTCAGGCCAGCCTTCACCATATCGGTCTGTTGGATGAGTCCGGTAGAGTAGGCGATGGCATTTGGAGGGGTGGAAATAGGAAGCGACATGGCGCAGGAAGCAGCCACGGCTACACCTATAATAATAGTAGAGGTTCCACCGATGCTTTCGAGTGAATTGCCCATACCGGCACATACTACGGTCAGGATAGGAATCAGGAGGGCTGCAGTAGCGGTGTTGGAGATGAAGTTACTCAATGCAAAGCAGACGAGTCCTGATACGATCATGATGACTATCGGGTTGAACGTGTCGAATGGAATACTCTTCACGGCATTCTCTGCTAACCCCGTACCATTCATGGCAAGACCCAAGGCAAAACCACCGGCTACCATCCAGATGA
The DNA here is from genome assembly GCF_003461825.1 of Prevotella sp. AM42-24. Classification (NCBI taxonomy): domain Bacteria; kingdom Pseudomonadati; phylum Bacteroidota; class Bacteroidia; order Bacteroidales; family Prevotellaceae; genus Prevotella; species Prevotella sp. AM42-24. The sequence goes on from NZ_QTXV01000012.1 coordinate 69,841, forward strand.
CTGCCCAGTCGATTTCCTTCAGGTCGTCGGCTGTGAGCACACCGGTAAATGCAAATACGGCGATAGGTAACATGGCTACGGTATTGGCATTGATACCGAAATATTTCTTACCGAATACCCAGAGTACGATGGTCAGGATGAAGGTGGCTGCCACTACGATGGTACGCCAGTTGAACTGGATGTCTCCCTTGATCTGCAGTTCGATAGTCTTCTGTGAGAAAGGGAACATCTTGCGGATAATGAACCATGCCAATACCAGCATAACGAGTACCATCGGGCACATAATCATCATCCAGTCACCGAAACCGATGTCGAGATTGAGTCCGTCTGGTGCTGTAAGAACCTTGTATGCGAAAGCATTAGGAGGTGTTCCGATAGGCGTTCCCATACCGCCGAGGTTGGCTCCGATAGGGATGGCCATGGTGAGTGCTATTCTTCCCTTTCCGTTGGCAGGAAGTGCCTTGAATACAGGAGTCAGGAAGGTAAGCATCATGGCTGCGGTGGCAGTATTAGAGATAAACATGGAGAAGATGCCGGTGATGAGCATGAAGCCCAATAGTACATTTTCTGATTTCTTGCCGAAAGGAGCGATGAGGGTCTTAGCCATCAGTACATCGAGTCCACTCTTGGTGGCGGCGATGGCCATCACGAAACCACCGAGGAAGAGGATGATGGTAGGGTCGGCAAAGCAGGCCATAATACCCTGATACTCCAGGAGGTTGCCGTATTCGCCTTCGGAACCTTGCATGATATTGAAGGCCGAGTCGGATACACCGAACAGCAATACGAAGATGATGACTACTGATGTTGCCCAGGCAGGAATGGCTTCGGTGAGCCATAGCATGACCGCCATGACGAAGATGGCGATGACGCGTTGCTGAACGACTGTCAGCCCCTCGATGCCAAAGCTGTCGATGGGCAGATTCCAAACTATTGCGGTGAGCAGGGCGGTGATGGCAAACATCAGAGCCTTCTTGCGATTGAAGTCGCTGCTCAAAACTTTTTTGACGGTTTCTTGCATTTTCTCTATGTTTTTTATGGATTTTGTTGGCAAATGTACGCAATATTTCCGACATAACAAAATATTAGATAGAAATATTCATCAAATACTGAGAAAAATTACAAAAAGTATCTTTATCTGAAAAAAATGATGCAAAAGGTTGGTCTTTTAAAAATAAAGTATTATATTTGCGAAATCTTATAGTGAAAGATTATCTAACATAAATATTTTATACCATGACTCAAGTTACATTTGTTTTGGTTTTCTTTGTAGTGGTCATGCTGCTGGCATTTTCATTATACCACCACAAGAAGCACATAGAGTTTAAGATGTCGGACATAGAGAAGGCTGTCCGTAGTGCTTATCCTGAGGGTGTCACTTCTGTAAAGAAGGGAGACCTGGTAGTTGCTGTGAAGAAGTATTTCCATTGCAGTGCTAAGGATGCCCATTATATAATAGGTGTAGCTCGTAGAAAGAAGATCGTGGATATTGCTGCCGAGCAGGTATCATTGCATACGGAAAATTGCTCCTTAGAGGGCACAAAAATGCCATAGTCAGGGCGCAAAGTTGCCGTGCCTAAGCATTTTCTCACCCTTCATTATCCATCATAGTCTAATGATGCGTTTTATTGAGGTCTAATGATGCGCTTTATTAGGTGCTAACGAAGCGCTTTATTAGGTGTTAATGATGCGCATCGTTAGGTCATGTAGATTTTCAACAAGTTATGTTCTTGAAAATCAGCAGATTACAGATGAAGTGTGATGGCAATATAAAGAATGAATCTTCTTTACATTAGCTTGGCTGAGGTTCTCGTATTTTCAGACGCTTCTGTTTTCTCTGAGAATCAACCAAACAGCGCCACAGGCAGAGGTTGATCAGAGTATGTATTATATTGATGATCAGCTTATGAACTTATGGCTGAAGGAATAAATTGAATATTTTTGAAGTGAAATCGAGATAGGACAATAGAGCCTTTTGGTATTTTTGATACTGAAAGGCTTTTTTTGTATCTTAAATGAAGAAAGTCGCTCTTTTCTTTGGCATTTCTAATTCTTTTCGTTATTTTTGTGGCGTTAATTTAAAAGAAAGGAATAAGATGGAAACGATTAATATTCAGTTTCAAGTACCTTCTACAGGTCAATATACGCTTGACGAATTTGTCGCTAAGCTCAAAGACTATGCTGAAAAATTAGCCAGTTCTATCTCCAAATCAGAAAATAGTTACCAGGAAAGATATATGAGCCAAGCCGAGCAGGAAGCCTATGTGGCAGAAAGCCTCAACCGTGCTCTTGATGAAATGGAAGCTCATAAAAAGAATGGGACTAAGCCGATGGATGCTCGTGATTTGTTGAGAAGACTTCGGGAAGAGGAGGCGTAGTATGAAGGTTAAGATTTATACGGAAAAAGAATTTGAGCGACAACTTAGAAAGCTTTCCAAGAAATATCGTTCAATGCTTGATGACTATGATGCTTTTCTTACAGGCTTAGAACAGGATCCTTACCAAGGTACTAGTCTTGGCAAAGGTGTCAGAAAGGTAAGAATGGCAATAGCCAGTAAGGGTAAAGGTAAGAGTGGTGGTGCAAGGGTCATCACTTATAATCTTTACCAGGAAGGAGATTCTATTATCATTGATTTGTTGACAATTTATGATAAAGGAGAAATCTCTAATATCTCTGATGAGTTTATCAGCTTTTTACTTGATAAACGTAAAAATGGATAATACGCAGAATTTGTAGATTGTGTGATAGTGGAACTTCTTTGGAGTATCGAATAAAGACTTCCAGGAAATCAAGTCGGCGATAGCTGTTTTGCAGAAAGGCGAGTTGATTATCAAGGATCATACGATGGCTGCCCTTGGTTTGGGCGGTAAACCGTATAAGAAAATAAGGGGGTGTGTCATAAGTCTGTGACGCACCCCTTTTAATTTTTTGCCTTTTCACAGATACGAAATTTTTAAAAAACATTTTTATTTACAACAAAGCCCAAACTTTCACAAGCTCGGGCTTTGTCTTTCCGCAAAAAAAATGTATTTTTGCAGAAAACTTCTTTAAGTATGGCAAAGATACAAATAAAATCTGAAACTCGGCACGAATTGAGCTTTTTTCCTAACTCTTTCGATGATTATGTGCCAAAAGACAGCAAAGTTCGTATGGTGGATCGTATTGTTCGCAGTATGGACATCAACCCTCTCATGGATACCTATGATGGGATTGGTGCTCCTCCTTACAGTCCGAAGATGCTTCTAAGTTTAGTTGTTTTTGCCTATATCAATGGCGTTTATTCCTGTCGTGGCATAGCGGACGCACTTAAATACGATGTTCGCTATATGTGGATTTGTGGAGGCAAGCGACTGTCTTTCGCGACCATCAACCGCTTTAGAACCAATCATATGATAAAGTGCATCGACTTCTATTTTGATGCAGTCGTCTCCATATTGGCTGAAAAGGGCGTGATTAGTCTGGAGGAACAATATGTTGATGGCACTAAGATAGAGTCGAAAGCAAACAAGTACACGTTTGTATGGAAGAAGACCGTGGAAAAGAACAGGGCTAAGCTCTTGGAAAAGACCTCTGCTGCATTGGCTCAGATAAAAGAACAAATTCGCCTGAATGGCGGGAGTGACATTAGGAAAGAAGACAGCGAGCCAGCCACTTTCGCCAAGGATGTAGAGAGAAGTGCACGTTTGTGTGAGAGGCAAGTGAAGAACCTTCCTAAGGCAAAGCTTACAGGAAGAGAGAAGCAAAAGCTAAATACTCAGATAGATCACTTGTTCAAAGCCTCGGACAAACTGCGCGAGTATGAAAAATCACTGGATATACTGGGCGAGAGAAACAGTTACTCCAAGACTGATCCCGATGCGACCTTCATGCGCCTCAAGGAAGATGCCATGAACAATGGGCAGACAAAGCCTGCCTATAATCTTCAAATAGCGACAGAGAATCAATATTGGACGAATTTCGCCCTCTATCACAATCCAACAGACACCCTGACCTTCAAACCGTTTTTGGATAAGTACAAGAAAAGACATGGAAAGCAATCCAAGTGTGTCACCGCAGACTCAGGATACGGATCAGAGGAGAACTATGA
>NZ_QTXV01000120.1:0-2170 GCF_003461825.1 Prevotella sp. AM42-24
GATGTGAAGATGACGCAGCGGTATGCGAGAGTGACCCAAAATAAAGCGCATCCTTCGTTTCACTTGTCACAACGTTGTTTTCTTTCATTTGCACGTCTCCTCAAAATAGTACTAAAAAAATAAAACAATATAATCAATAAAATTATTACATGGATAGATGTAAATAATACCAAATAGAACCACCACGTAAACGCTGCTCCACCAGCCCCTTTATAAATCATTAAGTAGTACAAAGGAAATGAATAACCAACAAACACAATGGCATTTATTGAACATTTTTTGTGACTAATAAAAATCCATTCTATTAGTAGCAATATTATGCATATTAAAGAAATAGCATATAGGATTATATTATCATTCATATTTTAAATTATTTTACAAATCGTTTTGTATAGCTTTTAAATACATGTACTCACATATATAAACAAGCAATCCTAAGCCTATATATAAGAATCTCTCATAAGGCATAGATGAAACGCCCCACCAATTATATACAAAAAACAACAGAAATGCGATGCTTAATGTACCAAACAAGATTCTATTAAACTTATTACTACCATAGACCATAAATGTAAAGATATAACCTACAATATATAACATATCATTATAAATATACAATAAGCTTAGTGCTATATCAGTTTTACCTCTAAAAAACACATGGAATATATGTGATATAATAATGTATGCAACCAATCCTATTATTATAGAATATATTTTTTGTTGTTTCATATCTTATTCCTCTTATTTTTTCTTTTTGATAGTGTATGCCCGCATATTTTTAGGAGAATAACTTGTTTTACCCACCCTCATTTCGTATTGTCCATTAGGCATACGAGTAGGAGTTAACCTATATCGTTTTTTTGCCCAATTCACAGCACGAACTATCATAGTGTTATCATAACCATTGCTGTAGTCTGGTGATGGAAATATGATATTCATCAAACTTCCATCTCCAAATTTCTTTCCAATGTCTATTGTTTCTCCTGCTGCTATTTCTGAATTTTTACTTCTTTCAAATACATTTCTATATTCATTCAATGCAAATGGAATTTGCCCTATGGCATCTGTCCAATATGGGACTCCTTCGATCTCAACCATAAAATAACCATCGCCAGGTTTGCCCTTTGCTTTCCGCTATATAGAAGTTCACAATATTATCTTATTCCTTTGTGAAACAATGTATTGATTTTTCAGATAAGTCCACTATAAACATCTTATAATCTTTATTGTTGCCATTGAGAGGATTAATAACATGATTTTTAGGATTATCTGCAAATGCGTTGGTCGTATTTATTTCATATTTTGTAGTTCTATATGCATACAGATTTGCGAATACAAAAAGATGCATATTTTCTTTATAGCATAAGTATTGTCTAAAATAACAATCTATTGTATTGTTTTTATTAGAATAATGGTTTTTATCTTTGTCATCAAGATATTTCGCAACAAGAGTTTCTACATTATATATGCAATCTTTTGTCATTTGCATATATTCCTGTTTGTTCGTTAGAACTTTTTTCCCATTTGCAAATTGAGCATTAGACGATAAAACATGAGTTTTGGAATCATTACTGCAATCTTTCGCCCATTTCTTCTCAATTATTGTTGAGTTTGTATTTTGCTCTTTTCTTTCACCTTTACAGGCATACAAACAGAACAAAATTATTACTATGAAATACTTTTGCCACATATAGTAAAATTTATGATTGAACATTCAACTTTTCTTTTCAAGGATTCTAAGAACTTGACTGGCTCGCTTGTGCTTGAGCTCGCAAAATTGCCCCTTTTATGGTTTGGACAGCTTTATCTACTGTTATATTGTTTTCTTCCATTATACTCTGTTTTGATATTATTTACAAAGGTAGTGCTTTTAGCCTTTAAGCCACTATTGCACAACCCCTTTCTTTGAAAAGAACGTAAAATTAATAGTTTTATTGCTATGATTGTAGTTTTATTAACATAAAGCTCTAAAGCAGCCAAAGAAGAACAAGAGCAAGGAAGCCGTGGAGACCAACAAGGACATCGAGCAGTTGTTGCTTCCATCCAAAAGGCTTTCGATGTGCTTGTGGAAAAGAGAACGGACTTACCTATTCCTACCATTCGGGACGGCACTCGTTCGCCAGCCTCATTACGCTGGAGGCAGGTGTGCTGATAAGCTTGAAGAATATAC
>NZ_QTXV01000120.1:2180-4323 GCF_003461825.1 Prevotella sp. AM42-24
TGATAAGCTTGAAGAATATACGGCAGTTTTGGGAAATAGAGCCAACTTGGATTCCATAGCTGGAACTTCTAACGGAGTGTTACCACCTAATGTTGAAACAACACTCACGTTAAATGCTGATGGTACCTACTTGTTGATACAGACATTCAAAGAAAAGCAGAACGAGCAGGAAAGGTTAAATGGTACTTTCCAAGTGCTTGATGGCAACATCCTGATGCTTGTGCATCCTTCAAGTGGTGAGCATACCTTCTACAAGGTGAAGGATGCCAACCATATTATTCTGATAGATTCGTTTGGCAATGAACCCCAAATAGAGGAAAGAAAGGATTACATTCTGAGGAAGGAAAGATAAAATGCAAATAAACTGTGTTAAACCATAATATTATAGCCTAACACAGTTTATATTACACTACCTCAAAAATGGGCTATGTTTTTACGTTTACCCAATTAAATCCTTGATATTTTTTGATTGTTTTGTTAATCTAATCAGAACCGACTTAGCTAAATTATCATCTAATGAATTGTATCTATTGATTAAAAAATCCTTCAATACTGAGAAGCTAATAGTCTCACCACAATCCTCAAATATCAGTTCTTTTTTATTAAAATGGATTATTGAATTTATAAAATTTGATTTTCTTTTTCCTATTATTTTAAATATATGCCCACTTTGGTCAACATATTTTTGATTATTGTAGTATTCTTCAAAGATACTATTATCGCCAGGATAATCCCATAAGTCTCCAATATGGGTTTCTTCCAAATCCTGTGAACTTAAATTACTTAAGGAAATATTAAGTATAGGGAATTGTATTGACATAATTAAAATATTATTATGTGGTGTCTCATAATCGTGAGATACCACTTGTTAATTAATAGATGCCTTCATATAATTCATAGGTTCCAATAGATTCATCAATCATATCACTTATGCCTTTAGCTTATCCTGTAAAAATATAATTAATTTTCATTGTACCATAGCCTGCTATAAACCATACTCCAGCAATAATAGTTCCAACACCAGTTGTTGAAACACCAAGCATAGCTCCATTTATTAAAAGTGAAGGCTTAATCTCTCCAGAAAGGAGTATATCAGCTCCTATCAAAACAGCTCCTGCATACGTAAGCTTGGTCGAAATATTCCGAGCCTTAGCTACTGTTAGAATAGGCATTGTCCATGATGGTATTGCCACCGCTGTTTACCGTGAGGTTCTGCAATCTGCGACGCTGTGGGTCGTAGGTGTAGAACGTCTAAGCATCATTGCAATATTTCAAGTATATGCGCTGCTCAAACTTGTCGTAGCCGTAAGACTTGTAGCCATGAACCTTTTCAAGCTGACCGCCGAGGTTGTAAGAATAGGTAATCTTCTCCTCGTCTGGATAAATCATCTCTAACCCGTAGTGCTTGGATTTTATATGGAAAAACTTTCAAAGATACAAGGGAAATATCCTCTGATAAGTCCTGACGAATTTTAAGGCGGTTTATAGCCTTGTTTTGTTGATACTTTCATACGTCTTTATTTTATGTTTTATCTAAAGAACGATTGACATTTGATTTTATTGCATAGAATTGCAGCATTATCTCAAAATACCGATCTATCAATGGTTTTATACGTATTACGCTATATTTAAATAATCATAGAAAACTTGGCGACACGCATATATTTCAATTATAATCGAATGATATTTTTATAAAATAGAGTCAGCTTAGATTCCATTACTGGAACTTATAACGGTGTGTTACCACCTAATGTTGAAACAACACTCACGTTAAATGCTGATGGTACCTACTTGTTGATACAGACATTCAAAGAAAAGCAAAACGAGCAGGAAAGGTTAAAAGGTTCTTTCCAAGTGCTTGACGGCAACATATTGATGCTTGTGCATCCTGCGAGTGGGGACAATATATTCTGTAAGGTTATGGAGGACAACAGTATTATTTTTATAGATTCGTTTGGTAACGAACCTAAAAAAGAAAATCGGGAAAACTATGCCCTAATAAAGAAAAGAAATGTATATAAACTGTGTTTACCCATTGTAGTAGAACACAGCTTATTTACACTCGAACCAAAGATGGACTTTTACAAAGACTATTGAATAGTACAATACTCTGTTAATTCTTATGTAATCGATTGAAAATGAG
>NZ_QTXV01000121.1:0-4304 GCF_003461825.1 Prevotella sp. AM42-24
AAAACTGCTCAAAAATTTGGTTATGTCTTAGGAATCAAAAAGACTTCAAGAAAAGCATTGAAATTTATGAAGAGGGATTGAAAATAGATCCACAAGATGACAATTTGCTGATGAACATAGCCAATTCATATTCAGCAATGGGCGAATATGCCAAAGCTGATGAATATTATGACAAGGCATTGACATTCAATCCAGACTTGGCTATGGCTTACTATAATAAAGCAAAACTTGCCATTGAAAAGAAAGATGATTTGTGGAAAGAGAAGAGTATGACATATCTTAATCATTGCATTAAGATTATGCCTTACTTTTATGAATCAAACATTAACAAGGCTTCATTACTCCGTGAAGATAGCAAAAATGAAGAAGCAGCCGAGGTGCTGACAAAAGTTATTGAAGCAACATTCCGACCAGATTTCATTATGGCTGTACTCCAACGAGGCATTGCCTATCGACTTGAAGGCAAAATGCCACAAGCATTAAATGATTTCAACACGGTACTTCTTTATCAGCCACACAATGTGCAGAATCTTTCAAACTTAGCCCAAACTTATTACGCTATGAGATTTTTCAATGAGGCGAGTCATTTTGCGGCATTAGGGTTAAAAGAGGCTGAAATACAAAACAGGCACGATTGTGATGCAGAGTTTAGTGAGGTTATAAATCGCATCAATGCTTTGTCACAAACGTTTGTTCATCTAAATGAAAATGGAAAAAAGGATAAATAAAGCCCCGAACCTTATGCCGGTATGTATCCCCTACTTATGGCAAGCATGTGGCAGTAGAGCTGACAGAAGACAATCATCGCCAGTTCTTCATTCCAAAGGGCTTTGCCCATGGTTTCGCTGTCCTTTCAGAGACTGCCGTCTTCCAATATAAGTGCGACAACTTCTATCATCCTGAGGCAGATGGAGGTATCTCGATTCTCGATGAAACCCTCGGTATTGATTGGAAAATCCCAACAGAACATGCTAATCTCTCAGATAAGGATACGAAGCATGCAATGCTGAAAGACTTTGATAGTCCATTCGATATCAACGTGGATTTATACTAAGTCATACGTTGTTCTTGTTAAGCATCGACTATGCCGTAATGGAGAAGTCGAAGGAAATCTATACCTTGCCAGCTGAGTTTGGCTGGAGCGACTTAGGTAGTTGGGGTAGCCTCCGTACCTTACTCCCACAGTATGAGGCTGGCAATGCCAAGGTAGGCAAGGACATCCGATTGTATGAATGCAAGAACTGCTTGGTTCATGCAGCTGATGAAAGCAAGGTGGTAGTTCAAGGCTTGGATGGCTATATCGTAGCCGAGAAGAATGGGCAACTGCTTGTTTGCTCATTGAAAGAGGAACAGAGAATTAAAGAATTTGGAAAATAATTATGTTGGGAGATTAAGATAATTCAACAGTTTCAGAAGATTAGGTATTTATTAGGATATATATAATGAGTTATACAAGATTAAGTGCTGCAGAAGCAGCAGCAATGATTAACGATCAAGATACGATCGGATTAAGTGGCTTTACTCCAAATGGAGTACCGAAGGCTACTTTCCGTGAACTTTCTAAGAGAGCTGTAGCGGAGCATGAGGCAGGAAGACCTTTTCAGGTTGGTATCTTGACAGGTGCTTCTACTTCACAAAGTATTGAAGGTGATATGGCGGCAGCTCATGCCATCAAGTTTCGTGCACCATTTTCTACTAATAGAGACTTCCGTAAATTTGAAATGAAAAGCTAAAATCTGAAGATAATACTGTTATTGGTAGAGTATGTTTTTAGATTAAAAACTTGGATACACAGATAAAACTACCATAACTATCTATATGAAAGTTTTGTTGTAATTCATATTTTTTTAATAAAAGGCGAATGACAAATAATATGTCCCAAAAAACGATATCAGGTTTTGATCTTTTGAAATTTATAATGGCCCTTATCATAGTCAATATTCATGTCCAATTAGTGGATGTTGCAGAAGGATCATTTATTTATGTACAATGGAGTTATATTAATGATTTGGCTGTTCCTGTATTCTTTATTCTCTCTTCATTCTTTTTATTCAAGAAAATGAGAGAAGATGATGAAAAAGGAAGTTTCAAGAGATTGATTCATTATGAGAAAAGATTATTAAAGCTATATTTATTTTGGATTGTAGCATTGTCACCAATCATATTGTTTTGCTGGCATAGAGAGTATCTAGAGTCCTATCTAGGAATATTCTTGTTTGCTAAAAACTTCTTTTTTGGCTATGAGTTTGGTGCGAGTTGGTTCTTTGGTGCCTTGCTGGTAGGTGTCCCAATAGTCTATTTTATCGAAAGGTATATGAATGAAAAGGTCTTGCTAGCTTTGACGTTTTTGGTTTATGTTTACTTATATGCCGATTTAGATAATAAGTATTTATGCCAACTTTATACCGAATATCTAAGAGATCCAAAGTTATCTTTTCCCGCAGGATTGCTATGGATAAGTATAGGCAAGGTCCTTTCTAATGAAAGAATTTCTCAAATGGCAGAAGTAGTGCGGTCTAGTCATTTGATTATGAGGGGTAATAGTTGTAGCTCTAGGAAGTTATTTCAACGATTATAACTATGTGTTCAGAATTCCATCTGTAATACTTCTCATAGGTTGTTTCTATAAAGTCAATATTGATAATCAATCTATGTGCAGGAGAATGCGCATATATAGCACACACTTCTTCTGTTTGCACTATAGTCTCATAATAGTCATGCAACATTTACCAAAAATGTATCTTGATAATAAGCTGATACAGATGTTGGAAGTGTTGATTTTGTGTTTATTAATCTCAAATATTATTATATATTTTAAGCAGTTCAAGTATTTTTCTTGGCTGAAATACTCAATGTAAAATATGGGAAATTTACCATCACAATCAAAAGCAATCATTTGGAGTGCCGTCGAACGATTTTCTTCGCAAGGCATTCAGTTTGTATTAGGAATCATCATTGCTCGCCTTGTCGCACCTTCATGTTACGGATTGGTTGCCATGTTGACTATCTTTATCTCCATCGGTCAGTCTTTGATTGATAGCGGCTTTGCCAATGCATTAATTCATAAGAAAGACTGTACAGACAAAGATTATTCTACGGTATTCTATTTTAACTTGGTCGTCAGTGCTGTTCTATATCTACTGTTCTTTATATGTAGTCCGCTTATAGCAGATTTTTATGGACAGCCTGAATTGGTAGTAATAACAAGGTATTCCACATTCGGTTTTATCCTCAATTCCTTGGCTATCGTTCAGCGTGCTCAGTTTACAACGCGGATGGATTTCAAAAGACAATCAAAGGCAACGGTTTCTGCCGTCATAGTTAGTGGCGTGGTTGGTGTTGCTATGGCATATTGCGGTTATGGAGTTTGGGCTTTGGTTTTTCAAGGATTGATAAATAGTCTGGTTAACACGATCTCTTTGTGGATGATGTCAAGTTGGAGACCAAGTTTGGTTTTTTCTAAGGAATCATTCAAGGAACTATATGCTTTTGGCTCTCGCTTGCTATTCACAGGACTTCTATCTACTGTATATATAAATCTCTATACGTTGGTAATAGGAAAGTTCTTTTCAAGTACACAGTTGGGATTTTTCAATAAAATGCAGAATATTGCAGTATTCCCATCTCGAAACATTACCTCTATCATGTCAAGGGCTGTCTATCCCAAGCAGTGTAAATTGCAAGATGATAATGTGGCACTTCATAACAATTATATGCAGTTATTGTCTCTGTCTTCGTTCTTTATATTTCCATTGATGGGTGGACTTGCTGCATTGGCTCAACCTTTGGTCTCATGTTTACTCGGTGGGGCATGGGAAAGTGCATGGCCGTATTTATCTATTTTAAGTATTGCATATATGTTCGATCATTTACAGTACTTCAATTGGCAGATGTTGGCAGTAAAGGGAAGGAGTGATTTATCCCTAAAATCAGAAATTATAAAAAAGATAGCTTCTATAATTATATTGGTTGGAACAATCCCTTTTGGAGTGAAAGTGATGGCTATGGGACTTGTACTTTATGCAATTATAGATTTGCTGATAATAATTCCTTTTGTTCATAAAGTGATACCATCCATAACTTATGGAGCAGAACTTAAGGTTTTGGCTCGACCATTCGTTTTGACTGCTATTATGTGTGTGGCGATAGTAATGTTTATCAGTTTATTCTCAAACCACTTTGTACAGTTATTTGGTGGCTTCATTATAGGAGGAGTCTGCTATTTATTGGTTGCTTATATGATGAAAATGCCAGAATTACAATATTATCCTCAAATCCGCAACCGCCCTCATAAGATGACACAG
>NZ_QTXV01000122.1:0-4025 GCF_003461825.1 Prevotella sp. AM42-24
GATGTATATTGCGAGGGCGAAAACGGCGAGAAGTTCATCGTTGAAATGCAGAATGCTTATCAGGCGTATTTCAAGGATCGCTCCCTCTTCTACTCAACCTTCCCTATCCGTGAGCAGGCACCTAAGGGGAATGACTGGGATTTCAAGCTCAATCATGTCTATACCGTAGCCCTGCTCAACTTCTGCATGAACGAGGATGCATTCGACAAAGAGAAGATCCGCCATCATGTACAGTTGTGCGATACCGCTACCCACAAGGTTTTCTACGATAAGTTGGAGTTTATCTATGTAGAGATTGCCAAGTTCAACAAAACCCTTGAACAACTGGATACGCTCTACGAGAAGTGGCTCTATGCACTGAAGAACCTCTATAAGCTTACCCAGCGCCCGAAAGAACTGTGCGACAAGGTCTTCGATCGCCTCTTTGAGGAAGCCGAAATTGCCAAGTTTACTCCGCAGGAAATGAGGGAGTATGAAGCTAGTAAGAAGGCTTATCGCGACATCAAGAACTCTATTGATACGGCAAAACAAGAAGGTCTTGCTGAAGGAATAGAAATCGGTATGGAAAAGGGAATGGAGAAAGGCATAGAGAAAGGTAGAGCTGAAGGCAAACATGAGGCCAACACAGAAACAGCACAACGATTGCTGGCAATGGGACTTTCTGCCGAGCAGGTTGCCAAAGCTACCCAGCTGCCTTTGGAAATCATTAAGAATCTAAGCAATTCATAAAAAATACAATAGCGGAGATGTAGATTTCTAATATCACCATATAATCAAGGGTCTATACGCCACCTTGTCATCGTGGCATATAGACCCTTGTCGTTTTCCTGAAGTGCGGCTTTTATTTTGCCACCAGGCATCAAATGTGCTGCCTGGTGGGGGTACAGAGAATCAGGAACTAATCGGCCCAAATTCCCTTATTAGTTGAATTATCCCAGAAATCCTTCACATTTTCATCGCTGTAATCCTCTTCTGCCGCCTTCTGGATAACCGAGTTGGCGAGGATAACAGTGGTTCTCTTTTCCATGACGCTAAGCACTGGCTTGATATATTTTTCCTTTTTCATACCATTTCTATTTATATTACTTGATGATAACCTTCATGGTCTTGCCGCCACGCTTCACGATGTTCACGCCCTTCTGCAAATCCGGGAGGCGACGGCCCTGGAGGTCGTAATATTCTGCCTTGCTATCTGCTGTAGTCTCCAACTGCTCGATGGCTGTGGTACCACCGCTGATGCTGAACATTCTGGCACCTGCTGCAGGAGCAGAAGAGTTATCTACCATGTAAGCACGGAAAGACTTGCTGTCCACAAACTCTGTTGTTGTTTCCTGCAACAGTTTGGCTGGGTTCATCAGCTTGTCGCCCTTCACGATGTAGCAGTTGTTGTCAGTATCCTTGCTGAACATCTTTTGGGTATAGAGTCCCTGGAGCTGATAGTTGCTATTAGCAGTCTTTGAGGTCTGAACATCTTTAGCAATCGCCTTGTCGGCTTCAGAGAATTTGAGCTGTGTTGCTCCATCCTTCATCTTGATGATAACAGGAGTACCAGCCGCGATGCTTGTCTTTATCTCTTCGAGTTCTACGGTTTCTGTAGCATCATCAGCCGAAAGAAGCTTGAAGGCACGGAAGTTCTGACCATCGAGCGTTACCTCGAAAGGCAGGCAGAGCGTAGCCCAGATAGTACCTTCCTTCATCGTGCGGCTGTAAGATGCAGTCTTGGCTGCGAACGGCTCGTAAGCCACGAAGTCCTTGTCATCGGCAAGAACGAGTTTCTCGGCAGCAAGAGTTTCGCCCGTTGCTCCTATCTTCTCATCACCATTCTTGCCCACCAGCTTGCTGAAGTAGCCAGTCTTGTAGTTGGCAAAGATGTGGTCAGTCTTGTCTGAGTTATTCTTATAATCTACAAAACCTTTGAGGTTTGTGCAGTTCGAGAACATGTTAGAACCATCAGTAACCTGACCCGTAACAAACTTATCGCTTGCGTAGATGGTTGTGAGAGCAGAGCAGCTATAGAACATTCCTTGCATATTAGTCACATTCGCAGTATTGAACTTGGCGATGTCGAGCAATTTGAGACTTATGCAGTCATAGAACATTTCGGACATATCCGTCACTTTCTCGGTATTGAAACCTGAGACATCTAACGAAGAGAGATATCGGCATTCACAGAACATATCTACCATATTCGTAACCTCCTTGGTATTCAGATTCTTTATGCCTTCTACTTGCTTCAGGTTTTCGCACCAATAGAACCACTTATAACAACTCGTTGGTCTTGCATTAGCAAATGAAGTATCGAACACAACCTTGGTAATGCCTAATGTGTGTTTCATCCATCCAGGTAAATTTTTACCACCATTGAGTTCATACTCATTTTCTCCCAAAGTCTCCTTGGATGCGAGAAAGAAGGTCAGCGTGCCGTCAGCATATTTCACCATAGGGATTCCAACACTAAAATATCCACCTTCTATCTTGGCATAAGTCTTGTCGGTAGCCTTGTATTTTTTCCATACTTCTTCACCTTTGAGTTTTTCACAATTTGTGAACATACCGCTACTCTTAGATACCTGGGTTGTTACAAACTCACTGCTGGTGTAGATGGTGGTGAGAGCTTGGCAGTCAGAAAACATCCTTTCCATATTCGTCACCTTCTCTGTATTGAAGTTAGTGAGATAGAGAGAGGTGAGAGATGAGCAGGAATTGAACATGTAGCTCATATTAGTCACATTCTCTGTGTTGAAGTTTGTGATGTCGAGTGAGGTGAGAGCTGAGCAGGAATTGAACATGTGGCTCATACTCTTCACATTCGCGGTATTGAAGTTTGTGACGTTGAGCGAGGTGAGTTTTGAGCAGACAGAGAACATGCTGATCATATTCGTCACATTCGCTGTATTGAAATGAGTAACATCTAGCGAGGTGAGAGATGAGCAGCCAGAGAACATACTGGTCATATTCTTCACATTCGCTGTATTGAAATGAGTAACATCGAGCGATTTAAGAGATGAACAGCTATAGAACATGTAACTCATATTTGCCACATTCTCTGTATTGAACTTAGTGACGTCGAGAGAGGTGAGAGCTGAGCAACTATAGAACATGTTTCCCATATTCTTCACATTCGCTGTATTGAACTTAGTGACGTCAAGAGAGGTGAGAGCAACACAGTTATAAAACATGTAGCTCATATCCGTTACCTTCTCAGTATTCAGATATTCCAGGCCTGTAATTGTTTCCAGTTTTGTGAGACGATTAAAGAAATAGCTCAACGATGTAGGCTTGTATGTACTGAAGCTCTTATCGAAAACAATGTGCACAATCGTGCCATTCCCTAAATTCTTATTGATAGCATCCACCCTCATCTTATCTTCCACAACAACACTATTATCAGGAAGGGTTTCTCCCACAAATTTCTTGAAAGTCAAGGTTTGGGTGGAGGATTCATACGTTGCTATATACTTAGAACTGGAAGCTGATGTCTGCGCCACCATATTGGCTGGCAGAAGAAACAACATGAGCAACATCAATGGGAACAGAGCGAATCTACGGAACTTCGCCCCCCCCACTGTTCATACGGCCGGCTTGCGACCCATAGGATTGATTGGTAAAATGTTTCATAAATTAATACTGTATTTGTTATTTATAATTGTCTGCTTATTATTAAGTTCACTCCAGGAATACAAGAGGTTTAACAGCATGATGAATATGGATGCCAGAAATAAAAAGATATCCGAAGATAATACCTAACATGAGTGCTGCCCGATGATAATCAGGGCGAGTTCTTATCCTTGGCATGGTTTCAAATATTTCTTTCATGGTGCAAATATAATGTTTTTCTTTCAAAAAAGGTGTCGCATTCCCCTAAAAAGTGTTGCATTCCTATCAAAAAGGTGTTGCATTCCTATGAATGCAACACCTTTTTGTCGTTTTGTGAGACTCTCCACTCTGTTGGAGAACAGCCTTCTTTGTTCTTGAAGATGCGGTAATCGGGTAGGAGGTAAATGCTAATCATAAAAGGCATTTGC
>NZ_QTXV01000123.1:0-4000 GCF_003461825.1 Prevotella sp. AM42-24
AAAAAAGGGTGCGTCACAGACTTATGACACACCCTCTTTATTTATTATCCAGCTTTTTGCTTTTTATTTAGAATATCGGTGTGCCGATGCAGCCGTTAGGTGCCTGGATATGAAGCAGGGCACATACGGTTGGTGCGATGTCGGTCATGTAGCATGGCTTGGTGCTGGCTCCATGCTGGATGCCCCATCCCATGAATACCAAAGGAATGTGGGTGTCATAGCCATTCCATGCGCCGTGGGTGGTTCCCTTCATTCCGTTGCTGTAGTAGGCAGGCTTCAGGATAACTTGTACGCCACCGCTGCGCTCACGGTTGTAGCCGTTGATGATGCGATATTTGATTTCCTCAGGGATGCTCTCGATGGATGCTTTTTCCATATCGCAAGCATACTGCACTCGCTTGTCTTTTTTCAGTCGGTTCACCACCTCTTGCTTGATGGCATTGTAGTCGAGGGAGAGGGAATCTATCTTCTGGGTATCAAAGAACACCTGATAGTTGGATACCCATTTCACGAGGTCGCCTGCTGATGGATATTTTGCCTTGAGCATCTCGTTCAAGTCCTTCTGGGCTGTCTTGGTGTTCCAGTCGCCAGCAGGGATGCGGCGGTCGAGCAAGAACTGGGCATTGTTCATGCCACCATGGTCGGCACTGAGGAACACAGTGTAATTGCCTTTGCCCACCTTTTGATCGAGATAGTTGAAGAAATCTGCGAAGTCCTTGTCCAAGCGGAGGTAAGTGTCTTCTATCTCTACGGCGTTAGGTCCTACCTGATGACCGATGACATCGGTGCAGGAACAACTCACGGCAAGGAAGTCGGTCTCATTCCCACCGCCAAGGTTCTCGCCTGCGATCGCCGCCTTTGCCATCTCCAGGGTGTAGCTGTTGCCGAAAGGAGTGCTGCGGAGGATGTCGTAACCATATTTCTTGTATAAGGCAGGGAGGTCGAGTGGAAGCACTGGCTTAACGCCTGGCTTCACTTCCCTTTCATAGTTGGTGTCGTCGGCAGTGCTCTGCTTGTAGGTGTCGATAGGATAGAGGGTGTTCCATTTTTCAGAGAGATACTTCTTAGGTAAGTTCTGTCTGTTGAAGTTGCTCACCCATGCAGGCAACTTGTCCATGTAGAAACTGCTGGTGATAAATTTGCCTACCTCAGGGTCGTACCAGTAGGCACCATTGGCATGATGACCAGCAGGGAGGATGGCGGCACGGTCTTTGATGGCAACGCCGATGACCTTGCTGCGGTCGTTGGTGGCGATGCGAAGCTCATCGCCGATGGTGGTACACCACATGTTGCGAGGTGACTCCAAGCCAGCTTTACCATTGGAGCCTACAGGCTTCACGGAGTTGTCCTCAGTGCAGTATGTCTTCTTGCCATCCTTCATGAAGTTATTGCCGGCAATGCCGTGGAGGGAAGGTACGGAACCTGTATAGATGGAGGTATGACCGATGGCGGTGACGGAAGGGATATAAGGGATGCGGCAGTTCTCGTAGCTGAATCCCTCGTTCAGCAATCGCTTGAAGCCACCCTCGCAATAACGGTCTTGGTAGCGATAGAGATAATCCCAACGCATTTGGTCAACCACCAGTCCTACAACCAATTTTGGTCGTGCTGGTTGTGCTTGTGTGATGCCACAGAAGGCGCAAAGCACGAAGATAAGTTTAAAGAATTTGTTCATAATCTTCTTCACTTGATAATATTGTAATATGTTTTAAATTCGCTTGCAAAGGTACGATTAATTTGTTACAAAACCATGAAAAGCAGAGAAAATTCGTGTTTCGAGACGCATCGCTGCAGGTTAGTGAACATCGGCTGCCTATAGAGATGTTTTTGTTTGCATAGGGTGTAAAATTGCCCAAGCAGAGGACAAAAGATAGTTTATTTATTGTAAAAGTTTTTGTATTTTACAATAGCATAGTTTAATGATACAATATAATGATGAAACAAACTTTTATATTTCTGTTCTTCCTGTTGGCGGCAAGAGTTCGCTGTCTTGAAATGGAGTGTAATTTGCTGATTTTCAGTAATATAACTGGTGGAAAATCCACATGATCTAACGATGCGCTTGTTTAGTACCTAACGATGCGCTTCTTTAGCACCTAACGATGCGCATCATTAACACCTAACGATGCGCATCATTAGACCTTAATAAAGCGCATCGTTAGAGTTCGTACTTGCACTTCTTTAGAGGAAATGGAACTTAAATATATATTTGTTAATAAAAATGTTTAATTTTTGGGTCACTTGCAAAAGCGTGTGGATGTGCTATACTAAAATTTGTTTAACTTATGCAGAAGCAGCTTTTGAGCAAGAACCCAGTGACCCCTCTTGTTAAGTATGACTATGCTGTTGCTTCATTCTTCATTTACCATCTCCCAATCCAAAATGCCTTTGCCTTCTTCGTCTAGTTCTATGCCTAAGCCTACTACCTCTCGCTTGTCGGCCTTGAAAGGCTCCAGGTATTGGCGGTCTTGAATTTGCTTAATGGCAGCTTCCTTGCCTCCATTGTTTCTTAACTTCAGTTCTATTATATAGATGTGATGAGTTGTTTTGACAACGAGGTCGATTCTGCCAGTAGAAAGCATGTGCTCTACTTCCACCTTCAAACCGATGGCATTCAAGATGGTACTGATGATCAGTCGGTAACGCTCTTCCATATCCATGGATGCCAACTTCTTGTTGCTGTAAGGCACATCGGCAACCAATGCTTTAAGCGCTTTCATCGCCTTGTCTAACTCTTTGTATTCCAGATATTGGTACAACTGCGCTTGCAGAGATTGTGTATCAGCCTCTTGTCGCATGGTCAATGCAGGCAGTACGCATTCGTATAGCGCCTGTTTTACCTCTTCATTTGGGAAGCCTAAGTGATAGACATTTCCTACGCACGATTTGATGGTGAGATAACCTGATTGATATAAGAAGAGTTCTGGTCCTCCACCAGTAACATCGGAAGTTTCCAAGGTGTTGCGGAGAATCATGGAATCCTCAAAATCAGGTAGGCGCAACTCTGCATCCTTAATGAACTTCGTCAGCATGGATGTGGCTCCCGATGACGCCCAATAACTGTTGAGATCCTGGGTATCAAGCGCATTGATAAGGCTGAAAGGATTGTAGATGTCAACCATGTTTCGGCGACTGAAATGGTAACCGTCGTAGTAGTCCTTCAGCTTGTCGTGGGTTTCTTGCAAAGTCCATCCGTTCACCTCTGCCATTTTTTCAAGTTCAGGCTTGAAGTTCTCTTTTATCTCCTCCTCAGTAATGCCGCAGATGGCTGCATATTCTGGTAGGAAACTGATGTTGGTTAAATTGTTGAGCACGGAGAAAAGGGAAATCTGCGTAAACTTGGTGATGCCCGTGATAAAGACCAGACGCTCGTATTCATCATCTGCCTTTAAAATGGCAAAGACTTCACGATATACCTCGGTGCATGCTTCGTGTTCCGGTGTTTTCCAAGAGTGCTGGAGTGGAGAATCATATTCGTCGATGAGGATGGCAACCTTCAAGCCCGTCTGTTTGTATGCCGTCGTAATGATGGCATCAAAGCGGTCGGCAAGTTGGGTGGTAGGGTCAGGAGTGATGGCATACTTCTCCTCGTAGTATCCGAATCGCAGATTCAGGTACGAACGCAAGGTTTCTACATTGGCTCCTCCACGGCTCATGTCGAGTCGAATCACAGGATATGCTTTCCAATCCTTCTCCAAGTCCATGATTTTGAGTCCTTCGAAGAGTTCCTTTCTTCCTTCGAAGTAACATAGGAGCGTATCAACGAGCACAGACTTTCCGAATCGGCGAGGGCGGCTCAAGTAATTATACTTTAGACCTTTGTTCGCCAAATTCCAAACCATGTCAGTCTTATCAACATAGAGATACCCTTCCTCTCTGATGATATAGAAAGATTGTATGCCTGTAGGCAGCTTTCTGTATTCATTGTTTGCCATAATCCTTTCTCCTATTTGTATGGCGCAAATTTAGATAAAATTTCTGAATTATAAGCCAGTATAAT
>NZ_QTXV01000124.1:0-1946 GCF_003461825.1 Prevotella sp. AM42-24
GCAGAGCCACGGTTGTTTGCGCTTGGAGGCGCAATGACATTGAGCTTCGCCGTCGGGTCTGCCGCCTTGATGTCGTTCATCATCGTCGGGGCAAAGCCTTCGGTCTGCGGTGACTCCGGTGCATGTATCACGCCGTTGATCATGTCGGTGAAGTGGGTCGTCTTTGAAACGACACACTCTTCCTTCTTGTCCACACGCACACGCTCCAACGCAACCCAATGCTTCTCGGCCGGGTCGTAGTAATAGGTAAGGATGTCGTCCTCGGTATAGCCGCTTGGTATTCTCGTGCGGTCATACTTTATCTTGACAGTCGCACCCTCGCCTGTGAAATGGGTTCCGTGAGGGAGAAAACGGTAGCCATGTCCTCCTGCCGTGACGTTGGTCATGGCAAAGTCAAGCTCAGGAACATTCTCCTCTCCGATAGAGTTCACGGAAAGGCTTCTGTTCCGAATGAGGTCTTTCTGAAGAACGACCAGTTTGCTACCTCCTACGGAGATACTGTCAGAGACACCCTTCTTGAAGAGTTTTCTCACGGCTGTCCCGTCCTTTGCCGAAAGGGACAGTGTGGCGGCAAGCAGTAAAACCAATGCCCACGCCACCTTCTGTATATAATTCTTCATGCGTATCTTCCTTTAAGTTACTTTACTGAGATTTTCCTTGTATGCTCCCCATTCTCGGAGATTGCCTTCACGACATACACACCCGATGCGGGAACCTTGAAGTCGGCCTGCTTGACGCTTTCGCCTGTCATTTGGCGTGACACTACCAGTTTGCCTGATACGTCAAACACCATCAATGTGGCTGCAGAAGGCTTGTCCTGTGTGAGTTTAGCCTCGTAGATGCCTGTCGTAGAACCGTTGCCATTGACAGTGAAATTCTCGTCTTCTCCAGAAATGAAGGAGTTGTCAGCCTGTCTGTCCGAGCTGCCCACATGGTTCTCCCTTGCCTGTGTTCCGTTAGGCATACTTGCATCACACTCGCTGCCGACATAGACGGTCATCGTTGTCGTACACTTCTTGGGTGTTTCTATCTGCACGTTGCCCCTTGTGGTGAATGAGGTTACAGGCGTACCGTTTACGGTAAGGTCTGTGATATGTGTCTCGCCCTTTCCGTACTTGATGCAGAACCGCCATGCACGAAGTGACCAGACATATTCATGATGCACGGTCTGTCCGTTCAACTTGTATGTGACCTGCATATTGCGGACTGTAACATTGAGCACATCGCCCGGCTTGATGGTGACATATTTGGTTAGGCTTGTATATCCACCGGTTATGATATGCGCCTTGTCGCCCCGCACGTCGAAGCCATATTGGGTGATCTCGTCCGTGAGGCTTGGCTCCAATCCCACACGGTAGTTTGATTTTGTATCGTTCACCGTCCATGAGATGTCGCCAGACAGATAGGTCCTGGTGTCATGTGAGTATGAGGTGTAGAGTGCGTTGCCAGTGGCATAAATCTCGTTGCCTCCACCTTGTGATACGGACAGCGCATAGGCTCCGGGGGCAAGATTCGTGATTCTATGCGTGTCACCGAAGAATGTTCCTCTGGCAATGGTTTCTCCTTTTACCTTTCCTGCAACGGTGTCAACGCTGAGCACATAGGAATAGACTGGTGTACCGATGTTGATGCCGATGTCGATATACCCGTCATTGCGTGGAACTCCATTCTCGCAACTTGACGGCGTAGGAGTGGCATCATAGGAAATTCCGTCATAATAGGCGAATGTGAACACATCGCTTCCGCTTCCGTCTGCATCCCATAGGATATTGCGGAATATGGTCTTGCCCCTTGTCATATCAGGCTTGGAGCATCTTATGTTACTGTTGCTGTTGATGTCGAAATCACCTTCACCGCTTGGATCTATGAGCATGACGGTACGCTTGCGGCAATAGTCTGAGAATTCCCTGTCCGGTGTGAGGTCATAGCTCAACTCTGCCATATAA
>NZ_QTXV01000124.1:1956-3944 GCF_003461825.1 Prevotella sp. AM42-24
GCTATTGCTGTTGATGTCGAAATCACCTTCACCGCTTGGGTCTATGAGCATGACGGTACGCTTGCGGCAATAGTCCGAGAACTCCCTGTCCGGTGTGAGGTCATAGCTCAGCTCTGCCATATAACCGACATCATCTATTCCTCCTGTCCTCAAGCCTGCCATGTTCAAGGCGGACTCTGCTCCTTCCGTTCGGATAATGCCCATATTTGTGTCTGTGTCAGTTGCATCCGAAAGGGATATGGTTCTTGTAGCACTTCCTGTTCCATCAACATGCAGATAGATGTTTTTGCCTTCCTTGCGGATGGAAATGTCCGTTCCGTCAACATCCGTGGCGATGTATGAATTTGAGACCGCCCCGTTGATGATCGGATAAACAACTCCAGCATTGGTGAACCGGAATCCATACTTGCATGTGCTGCCACCGATGCTTCCGAAGCCAACGTCAAAAGTCGGGTGACTTGTCGGACAGGTGAACTCAAAAGCACCGCCACCTCCAACAAGGGCTGGGGTCGTGGCATAAGCTCCGGAAGCGGCTTTCTCTTGGATGATATTGTCAGTAAAGCCATTCCTTGACACTTCAAGTCCTTGCGCAGTCCATCTTGCCACTGTACTGTCGGGCTTTGACGGCACGTTGGTCTTGACCATCCATGTACGTTTCATGACATGCCACAGGGAATCTGTAGGTGAGGTATATGTTGCAAGTGCCACATCATCGTCGCCCCAGAAAGTGAAGCCTCTGTCCGGCATCGGATTGCCGTTTTCACGTCCCATGACAAGCAGACGGGAAGCGGATGAAGGGTTGTATGGATTTGCGTCATGATAAGTTCCGTTCTCCTTCAAGGCCGCATACACCGGACTTTCCTCATATGATGTTGCGGAAAGCGGTTGGGAGAGACTTCCTGCCGTGTCGGTTCCAACAGCTGTGACCCTATGGTGGTAGGCTTGGTTCTCCGCCATATCCCAAGTCAGGTTTCCGTCGCTGTCAAGATACGAGCCTTTGAGGGTGATACCGTACTTTACCGCCAGATAGCTCTCCACTTTTCTGCGCTCATCGGGTGTAAGCATCCTGCTGAAAACAATAAGCTCAGGGGCATATCCCCGGATGGAAGCATTACCGAAGAGCGAGGTCGGGAAATCCGTACCGAAACTGCCAGAAGTGGAAGGGGTTCCGATGAATAATGTGGTGTTGGAGTTGTCTCCCCACAATGTTGTTGAAGGATTGCTTGCCTTGAAGTAGGACACAACTCGCAGAGCGCTTTCCTTAAAACCGTTCTCGGACAAAGAATCACTTGATTGATAAAGCAGGTCTTCACCCGATGCTGAACCATAGTCCAGTGGTTCAACACCTCTACCCCTTACGGCTTTGTCCTTGCTCAGAATGGCTCCGTCGCCCTTGCGGCCGTCAAGAGCATAGACAACCATATCCTTGCCGATGGTTGCCAGTTCCGGTGCAAAGACACCAATGACGGTAGCCTGCGAGAGGTTGCCGTGTTTGAGTTTGGCACTCAGACTACGGAATCCGTCTGCGAGCCAGAGACTCGGATTGAAGTTGAAGAAATGGACCGAACTGTTCGGAAGAGTAAGTTCAGACTTGACGCCACGGCTGTCCAATAGCATCAGCCGTATGGAATCCCCAGAGAAATCCTGCCAACGGTAATAACCTTGCAGGTCTGAGTTCAATGGCGCAGTCTTGAACCACAGTTCGCTTCCGCTAACTCCTCCGGGCGTTTGCGCGAAACTGCCGAGAGCGAAGCCTAACAGTAACAAAGAAGTAAACTTTCTCATGCGCTGTCAATTTGGAGTGTTTGAAAAATATAAAAACGTATGCCTCTGCCGCGCAGGGAGAGACCAGTGAGAGAGAACGGACTGTTACTACGGAGAAGAATTGTGATATAGGCTGCTCCGTAAAGTCCTATTGTCACGTGGCAGGCCAACAGGCTTTACCACCAAAATAATGCTGCAAATATACAAAAATAATCTTAATAAAC
>NZ_QTXV01000125.1:0-3765 GCF_003461825.1 Prevotella sp. AM42-24
AGCTTATCCACAAAGGATTCTTTTGATTTCTACACAACATAATTTTATAAAAATCCTAAACGTTTAATTATCTGTTTTTAAAATTTCACTATATTTGAGGTGAGTTAATTCATTTATTTTCTAACCCTTAAATATTGTGGTTTATGCTTGAATATATTATTAGACGCAAATGGTATCTCCAAAAGCATTTAGATGCTCCTCTATTAAAGGAACGAGAAGAATACCTAACGCTTATGTATAAGAAAGGATTGAGCCATTCTTATTTGTTGTCAATTGCAGACTATTTGTTATTGATAGTACAAGAATTGAGATTAACAGACGATGAAAATCGTATGGTTTCCATCCAAGAGATTTTCGAAAATGCAGAATGTTGGGCACATACAATCAAGAACCATCCGATGAAACGTCGTTTTTCTCCTAGCTCTGTAAGCAAGTTTAAGAGTATAGCTTTCAAATGGTTGTCACACATAGGTAGAATGGACTACAGCTATGTCACCACGGATTGCATATTGAACAGATTGTTTTCCAGAAGCCACCACAAGCTACGCTATCTCAATTATCCCTTGAAGGATGAGAGAACATCTCACTTGGAGAAATGGGAAAGAATGGGGGCTGCAACATCAACGCTTCGACAAATCGCCGCATATCACTTGCATGCCATTGACTTGCTTCATCCAAATATGTCGCATAGTATTACTGAGGAGGAACTGTTGTCTGCCGCAGACAAATGGGCTTCCATGGAAAAGAGTGGTAAGGATAGTATTGATGGACAATATGCAAGAAAACGTTTCATCAATATTGTACGTGACTGGCTGATACACTTGGGCGTATACATAAGAAAAGCAGACAGCTTTCCATTGAAACCTTTTGTCATGGAATACCTGGACTGGTTGAAGTACGAGAAAGGTTTGTCATTGAATACGATAGAGAGTCGCTATTCAATGCTCAAGAACTTCATGGGTACGATTTCACCTAGTAGTCTTAAAGACATAACTCCTCAAACGCTAGACAATTATCTCGCAATCCAAAAGAAAGAAAACGGGTGTTGCCGTCGTACCATAGCAGGCATAATATCTGTTCTTCGTAATTTCTTCGCCTATGGTGAAACCAAAGGGTGGAACACTGAAGTGCTGGCAATGTCGATGAATGCACCGAGGCAGTATCGCCACGATGACATTCCTTCTTTTGTTCCTTGGGAGGTCGTGCAGAACATTCTTATGGAAAAAAGCACCGCAAGTGGTGTGGGGAAACGAGACTATGCGATTTTTTTGCTGCTGTCCATATATGGTATGAGATGCAGCGAGGTTGCGAATCTCAAACTTAGAGACATTGATTGGCGCAATGAGCAAATCCACCTAAACCGTGCGAAAGGGTGTAAGTCTCAGACTCTGCCGCTGATTACTGTAGCAGGAAATGCCATCATCTCCTACCTGAAAGATGTGCGCTATAACCAAGCCAAGGACGAGCACCTTTTCTTGACCATACGTGCCCCACACTCCAAGCTCTCCACCTCTTCCATTTACAAGATGGTGAGGGACGCACTGGTGGTGCGCCAAGTGAACCTACGCCATTATGGTCCGCATTCCTTGCGACATGGTTGTGCCACATATCTTATAAACACAGGGTATAGCCTCAAGGAAATAGCAGACTTGCTTGGACACATGCGCCTGGACACTACAAGAATCTACGCTAAGACCGACATGACTTCACTTCGTGAGGTCGCTGACATGAATTGGGAGGGGTTGTTATGAAAGTGTGTGATTTAGTGGAGGCATATATCGCCTATCGTCGTTCTTTGGGAGAAAAATATCAGTCGCCAGCCGTAATATTGCGCAGCTTCGCCAGATACATTGGTGAAGACAAGGAATGTATGAGCATCGACGAGAAGATTTGCACGGCATTTTTGTATAGTCCAAACAATACCGTTTCCGCCAGTTGGTTCTTGCGTTACTCTTCATTGA
Organism: Prevotella sp. AM42-24; assembly: GCF_003461825.1. NCBI lineage: Bacteria > Pseudomonadati > Bacteroidota > Bacteroidia > Bacteroidales > Prevotellaceae > Prevotella > Prevotella sp. AM42-24. The sequence goes on from NZ_QTXV01000125.1 coordinate 1,962, forward strand.
AGTGGATGTTCGAATGGGCAATAGTTCGTGGATACATGCAAGAAGTAGTCCTTCCAAAGGAAAAGCCAAAGGCTCTGGAACATGTTAAGCCGTACATCTACTCAGCGGAGGAGCTAAAGAGAATCTTCGAACTTGCTTTGAGCTATCAGAAAAACAAAAGCAAGACTCCACCAAGATGCGTGCAGGCAATATTGAAGCTCACTTATGTGTTAGGTTTGCGAATCAGTGAGACCATCTCGCTGCAGCTAAAAGACTTGAACTTATGTGAAAAATACCTGGTGATACGAGAGTCGAAGTTCTACAAGTCAAGAATGGTGCCTTTCAACGACCAAGTGGTCTTGTTACTGAACGACTTTCTGGGCTGGCGAAAAGCACAAGGTTGGCCGTCTGATAACGAGACTTTTGTGTTCTTGGACAAGAACATGGACAGATTAAGTATCGACGTGGTTCGGAATGCCTTCGAACGGATAAGGGAGATGGCTGGAATCAAAAGAACTGACGGCTCCCGATACCAACCGAGGCTCCATGACCTGAGACATGCATTTGCCGTGCATCGCCTGACGGAATGGTACCGTTCCGGAAAAGATGTCAATAGACTGTTGAACTCACTGTCCACCTATCTTGGACACGACCACATCTCTAACACTTCTGTTTATCTAAGCATGACAGACGATTTGCTTAGCGAGGCTAATGATCTTTTTAACGCATATAGAAATGGGAAAGTCGAAACATGAAAAAGAATCATATTTGGGATATTGGGTAAGAGCTTTTCTTTGCACTTATCTGACCAACATCCGCAACCTCTCGGGAAATACGATGAGAGCATACAGGGACGCTATTAAACAGCTTGTCTCATTTGTCTGTAAAGACAGACACATCAGAGCAGAGGAGATACTTGTGACGGATATAACCTCAAAGGTTGCAACATCTTTTCTGAACGACATCGAAATAAGCAGAAAGTGTTCCATAAAAACCAGGAATCTACGATTATCTGCTATCATAGCATTGGCAAAATACATTGCCAGCAACTCTCCCGAGCACATAGAGTGGTGTCGAGAAATAAGAAACATACCGGTGAAGAAAGCTCCAAGGACACAGATAACATACTTGGAGAAATCTGAGATGGACGCATTATTGAACACACCTGCAAAAAATACCGAACAGGGATGGAGAGACTACGTGCTGCTACTCTTTCTGTACAATACAGGAGCACGAGCAGAAGAAGCAGCCTCGTTGAAAATCGGGGATGTTTACTTGCCAAAAGGAAAAGGACTGGCTGTTGTCAGCATACTGGGAAAAGGCGGGAAAACTAGAAGATGCCCTTTGTGGGATGATACTTGCAAGGCTTTGAGAGGCATCATTGCCGATAGATTCTCAGAGGAACACGTTTTCCTTAATCGCCAACATTTGCCGATGAGTCGGTTTGGCGTTTACGAAATGGTTACCAGACATGCAGATACTTTGTCGAAAGTAATGCCTTCGATAAAGGGTAAAAGAGTTACACCACACACGATCCGACATACAACAGCAACACATTTACTGCAAGCTGGCGTTGACATAAACACCATAAGGGCTTGGCTTGGTCATGTATCTGTAGAGACAACCAATATTTATGCAGAAGTAAATATGGAGATGAAGGCAAAAGCTCTAAAAAGTTGTGAAGTAAAGTCCGAAAAAACGAATTATCGTTGGAAAGACGATAAAAACTTGATGGATTTTTTGGATAGTTTAAAATAATATAGTACCTTTGCGTAGTCAAAATCTATGTTGTGTAGAAATCAAAAGAATCCTTTGTGGATAAGCT
>NZ_QTXV01000126.1:0-3761 GCF_003461825.1 Prevotella sp. AM42-24
ACTCTATTTGCAAAGAGTGGAGCATATTCTTATGATTTGGACGTTGGAGGTCATGTAAAAGATACCTATACTGGTGAATATATTGCAGGACAAATTAGTACACCGGCTGGAAGTACCATTGTCAACAATAATGCATATTTTAACTGTGATGAACTGAACTTTAGGGAAAAATGGGCTCAAACAGACAATTGTATAGGCAAACTTTTATATGGAATGGCCAATGATATCTTTGTTACAGCGCAAATTTTCGACTTTGGTAATTGGGCTGGTTCTGGAGCAACCAATCCTCTTACAGGTGCTGAAGTTCAATTTTATAATATTGATGGAAGTCCAAATTATAAACCTGCGGATGCTATAGTACCAACATTAGCTACAAAAGGCGTAGGAGGCTTAGGTGATATTGCAGAAAAAAATATGGGAAAAGTAGCTAAGAATGTGATGAGTAGTTTTAATAAACTAAATGCAGCACAGTTTAGCTCAAGTTTCAATAAGAGTTTTGCTGGCTTCTCTCCAAAAGTAAGAGGTTTTTTGAATCGTTGGTATAATAAAGGAATTGAATATCTTAACAATCCTCAAATACCTGTTTCTACAGCAAATACTGTATCCAAAAAAAGTAAAAATAACGATACGGAATAGTAATAGACAAAAGGTGTGTAGGCATGTAAGTTATCATGCTTACATACCTTTACTAAAATTTAACAATATTGTTATGAACAAAATAATAAAAATATTATCAAGTATAATTTGTTTTTTTTGCTTCGTCATTTATGAGTTTATCGATTATTTAAATATTTTTTTGTTTTTTTTGCCAAATCTTCCAGACTCATTTGTAACTGAAAAAAAATGGGAAAAAATATTACGCAAATTAATTAAAAAATCATAACATTATGAATATGAAATAACCAGTCTTTTTAGGAGATATTGATTAGGGCACGAAAAACCGCAAAGAAATTTTTAGGTATCACTGAAATTTCCAAAAGAGTCCAAAGACAAAGCAATTCAACTTGTTCAGTTCTCCTTCAGGGCTGATGTGCAAGCGAGAGAGTCGTATGTACGACGATGAGTCAGCTTGGCATAACAAGTTCTACAAGGAAGTAACCTCCAAGGTTGACGAAGACATTTTCAAACCGCTCTATACAACAGAGCGAGAGGATAATCGTGTCGGGTGTCCTCCTGAACGGGCAGTGAGTATATAAATAAACTGTGTCAGGCTATAATAATTATAACCTGACGCAGTTTATTTTACACTCTCGCATATTTGCATTTTATCCTTTCTTCTTCAGAGTATAGCTCTTACTATCCTATTTTTTAGGTTCGTTGCCAAACGAATCCTGTAAAAAAACGCTTTTATCCCCTCTCACCTTATATAATATATTGTCATTACTCGAAGGATGTACAAGTATCAATATGTTGCCGTCAAGCACTTGGGAAATACCTCTTATCTTTTGCTCAATTTGTTTCTCTTTGAATGTCCGTATCAACAAGTAGGTACCATCAGCATTTAACGTGAGCGTTGTTTCAACATTAGGCGGTAATACACTGCAATATGTTCCAGCAATGGAATCCAAGCTGACTTTGTTTTCTAAAACTGCCGTATATTCTTCAATCTTGATAGAATCAATACCTGCATCATTTTGTCCTGTGCCGCATATTTATAAGACGTAACAAATGCAATAACCAATACTGCTATAATTACCTTTTCTATTTCATAGCCGTAAAAATGTGTCCGCAATGTCAAACGTGTAGCATCACGGACACGGATGAATAGTTGAGAGTTTAATGAAAGTTAGTATGCTGAAACATTATTGATGCACGGACAAGCTCTTGCGCTGTCGTAGACAATGCGAATGCCGTTGGTCTTAATCTTGTCGAAACGAAGGATGCGCTTGTACCAAGATGGTCGTTGTCTATTATTTCTGATTAATTTTCTTTTTAATTTCATTCGCCTCGTTAAATAGGCTATTAGCAATGCTATCTTTAATTGCTGCTATTTCTATCATTTCATAATGGTGGCGAACAGAATCCTCATAAGCAGTAACACGATTTCTCACATTCTCAATAACTTCTTTATTTGGGCATACGGAGAAGTTCTTTTCGATGTATCGGACATTTCGATCATCAGATGGAAGAACCATCTTCAATGCCCGATATTTCAAGTCTGCAATCTCCAAAGCTTGATGCTCTTGCCATTGGGTGAGATTACCCCAAATGGAGATGACAAGAGATAGAGCCAAGCCTCCAATTAAAAGAAGAACATACTTTGAAGTTGGCTCGAAGCGATGAGTCACTACTTTCTTCAGAGGTGTGTTATCCATTGCGTGAAGTTTGTCCTGCACATTTTTTGATGTGGCATTCAGCTCTTGTTTCACCTGATTAATGGTATCAAACAAGAGTTTGCTTCGCTGTTCATCTTTGCTTGCTTCTTTCTTGGTAAGGTCGGTAAAAATACAGATAGCCTCTCTTAATCTTACCAATTTGTCAATAGCTTCCCCTTCTTTTACAGCCATAGCAAGAATAGCTTTTTCAAGTTTGCTTGTATCAACACTTACAGAGACCGGAGTGCTTTCCGCCTCTGTATTCTTTAGTGAGGCAGAAAGTTCATTGACTTTTTGCTCCAATCTCTCAACTGTGCCGTAGATGGCTTCTAACATTTCTTCTTTCATGTTCGATTCTAATTTTAAGTTTATGACTTGCATCAAAGGCTGAAGCCCTTTCTGCGTTTCCTCTTTTTCTTCTTGGCGGATTCATCCTCTGGGAATGACTCATAAGTTTGGGCATTAGACGGAGCGAACAAGCCGATGGAAGAAATACCGTCCCAAGGGTCCTGGCTGCTATCCGACATGGATGGTTCATGGTTGCTCTTGTGATAGCCTTGCTCGTATTGCAGAGTAGAGTTGGATTTTGGTGATACATGGTTCTCCATTCCCTCAAACCTTGCATTCAGTTTGCCAAAGCTATAGCCTCGGCTAATCTGCGTACCCTTGAAGCTATATCCGTCCTTACTGAATCGGATGCCTTGTACCTTGGTTCTCTCCTTGTCCTTATAGACAAGCTCCAAGCGAACACCTCGTTTTTCAAGCCCACTCCTGAACTTCTGCCAGCTATCTGCAACTTTTAAGGCATCTTTGACTGCATTGTGAATCTCGTATTTGGCACGCTCAGCATTGTGTAACTTGCGAGTATTAGTATTGCTCTTGTCCGTTCCGTAAGTCAGCCCATACTTTGATTTTAGAGCCTTGGTCACTTGCTCATTACGCCTATAATCATTCCTGTCTGATATGAGTTTGCCCTCGTTATTGATGCGGTTGTACACAATATGACAATGTGGATTGTCCGTATTGTGATGCCTTACGATGATGAATTGGGTATCGGTGATGCCTATCATCTGCATGTATTCAAGGGCTATCTTAGCCATGAACTCATCCGTCAAACGTGGCTTGTCCTCTGGTTTGAAGCTCAAAGCAATGTGGCCCACAGGCTTCTTTATCCTTGGATTTAGCTGTTTTTGCAGCTCAAAACTTTGCGTTATCTCGGCATTCGTGCCGAGCAGAACACCATCGGAAGCAAGGATTTTCGCCTCGTCCTTGCCTATCACGTAGCGGATGCAACCACCAAATGATGCGCCTTTCTTTAGCTTTCCTATCATGTGGTATCCTCCTTTCTGTTCATTCCGCTTGGCTTCGGTTTAGAACTTGCTTGGCGATACTCACCAAGGATGGATTTCAATCTTCTCAACAAGTCCACCACATATACATGGGTTT
>NZ_QTXV01000127.1:0-3566 GCF_003461825.1 Prevotella sp. AM42-24
GTGATTGCCGAATGGAAGCTGAAACGTGTCGAGGAACTCCACGGTGACTATATAGAATATGTGTATGACATCGTGGATGAGGATGTGCGTGGCGGCTTGAAGGCCAAGGCTGCATATCTGAAGGAGGTTCACGCAGGTAATGCAGGACAGGAACCGCACACCGTTGTACTCTTTGAAGGCAACAAGGTAAAGCAGGTAAAGACCAACAATGCCCGCTATGGATTCCTCGCCTCCTCCAACAAGCTGTTGGAGAAAGTGACCGTGAATTTCCAGGGCGAGACATTGCGCAGCTATGCCTTTGACTACAAGGAAGGTGCATTCCACAAGGAAATGCTCACAGGTGTCAGACAGTATGACAACACAGGAAAGGAAGTGGCTTTCCAGAACTTCGACTATTATGATGATGTGCAGGCTGAAAAGGGATATGTTCCGTTCAAGGACGATTCCGAGAAATGGAACACGCACGATGACGGACTTGACGCAGGTTTCGTCAATCCATTGAAGACTGTCAGCAAGCGCTTCAGCGACAAGCCAACTGCACTTGGCGGAACGACAAGTTCTTCTGTAAGCGGGTCGTTCTATGCAGGTGTGGGACCTTGGGACGGAAGCAAATGGAAAAGCAATACAATAGGAGGTTCTTACAGCTACTCCAGCGATACCAGCAAGGGACTTTCCGCATTCGTTGACTTGAACGGTGACGGACTTCCAGACAAGGTTTATAAGTCTGGTGGTTCCGTATATTATCGTCCACAGGTCAAGACTGACAACGGAGAAGTCGTATATGGTGAGCCTGTCAAGGTAAAGGGTATCAGTAACTTCTCGACAACCAAAAGTTCTACGAACTCTTTCGGTGCGAAAGCCGTTGTCGGTTGGAATGTTCTGACTGCCGTTGTCGGAACGGACAAGTCAACCACTAAGACAAAGACCACTCAGTATTTCAGCGACATCAACGGTGACGGACTTGTTGACCTCGTTTCCAATGGCAAGGTATATTTCAACCATTTGGAGTTTGATCAGTCTGGCAATGCCGTGCCTACGTTTACATTGAGCAGTGCCGACACGCCAAGCCCAATCATCTATGGTGGCAAGGTTGACACTTCCGTCATGGAGGTCAGTAAGGATGAGCAGGCGGAAGCCATCAAGAACTCACCGATGGAGGATATTGTGCGTGTATGGCAGGCTCCTAAGGACGGAACTGTCAGCGTGGCAGGGCAAGTGAGCCTTGTCGCTCCGACTGGTGACTATGATGCTGACGAGTATCAGAAGGCAGACGGCGTAAGAGTTGCTATCCAAAAGGGAGGTAATGAACTTTGGAACAAGACGATAGCCAAGGGTGACAACAGTCCATACAGCGCAGCCGTATCATCTGTTGCCGTCAAGCGTGGTGACAGGATCTATTTCCGTGTCCAGTCTGGCTCTGAGGAAACAAGCAACGGTTCTTTTGACAAGGTAAGCTGGTCGCCTATCATTACATACGCTGGCGAGGCAATGACTTTGCCTAACGATCTTTCTTCAACGGAGTACAAGCCAGAGGATGGTGCCATTTATGATGTGAACACCTCTGCCAATGTAGAGAATGGCGCAAGCGTGGAAGTCCACAGTGCTTTCCACAAGCCTGTAACAACCGACGATATTGTTCTCAGCATTATCGGCAGCAACGACAAGAAAGACAGTGCCGGAAATGACAACACGAACTATATCGAGAAGACTGTCTTTGCTCGTACATTGAAGGCTAATGAGGCTTTCAATGGCGATTCACTCAACATCAGTCTGGAGAATACAGAAAAACTGACCAATTTCAGCTTTGAGATTTCATCCACCTCAAATGTTGATTGGAAGAGCATCGGTTGGCAAGCATCCGTGACTTATAAGGACTCCGCCAACATAGAACAGACCATAGCAGTTCCTGCACATTACAAGACTTTCGCAAATGCCTTGGCAGAGGGCAAGCCATACTTGACCACAGCGACTGATACAATTATGGTTGTGTCACCAGTGCTTACCCTTTCAGACAATTCTATCAACGGTCAGATTACTTTGACCGCCAAGACTGAGAATGCACTTGTTGGCAAGAAGTCTTTCAATATCGAGAATGGCATCTTGAAAGCCGATACTCTGCGATTTGCAACTACTGCAGGAAAGAACATCTGGTTTGAATACAGCTATCCTGCAACTATCTCGGACGAAGCAGTGGCTTCCGCTTCTGTTTCCATTCAGAAAGATGCGGCAGGTCTCGTAACTGAGAATGTGCTTGCTGGATTCTATGCAGAGAATGACAATCTTGGCTTCGGTATGCTCTACCGTGGCTGGGGAGGGTTTGTCTATAACTCGGCAGAAGGCAGATATGCAAAGCCTATTGACGAGTCCTTGCTGAAATTGCCTGAAAACGAGAACGACAAGGTTGACCCTCTCACGATGGCATTCACTCCATTGGGTACAGACCAGACCTCTATGGACAAGTGGGTCGGTCAGCGACAGGACATCTATCTTACTGCAACCGAGGCAAGCACAGCCCGACTGACTGAGCAGGATGTTCTCCTCTCCAATCCGTTGGACAACAATACGGAGGTAGCAGGACTTGCAGGTGAATATTTGCAGGGTACTGGTGCGGCAGCTGTAAGCCAAGTGGTATCAAGCAAGAGTACCGTTGTGCAAGGTGGTGCACGTGGCATTACCCATAACAATGCAAATGGCAGTTCCAAGACGGAAGTTGCCATGATGGATATGAACGGTGACGGATTCCCTGACATCATTGCTGGTGGTACTATCCAATACACCAATTCACAAGGTGGATTAAGTGGAGAAATCTACAAGGGTATCGGAGCTAATAACTCTGACAATGCTTCTGAGGCATGGGGATATGGTGGCAATCCAGTAGCTTCTGTGTCCGATATTACAAAACTTATCTCCGGAAGCAAGTCTTCCGCACAGAACCAACAGAGTTCATGGTTGGCTCAATTCTCCATTTCCGGCAGTGCGCCGAAGAATACGGATGAAGCTGTAGAATCGTTCATAGATATTAATGGCGATGGACTACCTGACAAGATTCTTTCCGACAAGAAGGTGAGATTAAATCTTGGCTATGCCTTTACCGAGCCTATTGACTGGGAACTTGACCGCATCCAAAGCGGCAAGAGTCTTTCGTATAATCTTGGTGTTGGAACTGGTATCAACAAGGCCTCCGGCAGTTTCTCCGCAGGCTTTGGCATCGTTACCTCTGAAAATGAGGAGGAATACAATCTTATCGACATCAACTCCGATGGTCTTCCAGACAAGGTATGGAAGAACGGAAATGGTATCACTGTTGCTCTCAACACAGGTAACGGCTTTGATGAGCCTATCAGTTGGAAGGGAGCGAATGCACTTAGTGAATCTGCATCAACAGCAGAATCTGTAAATGCAGCTTTCACAGTAACATTCAATTTATTGACTGTAAAGATTTCAACCAACCCTGGTGCATCAACCTCGCACAGTATCAATCGTCCTACCTACTCTTTGCAGGATGTTGATGGTGACGGTTATCTCGACATCGTTGAGTCTGAGAAGGAAAGCGAGTTGAAGGTTAC
>NZ_QTXV01000128.1:0-2904 GCF_003461825.1 Prevotella sp. AM42-24
TCCTTATTTCTCTTTTGGTCAGTTTCTTTTGTTTTTCTGCGTTGCATCAGTTTGTCCATGTCTATAGAAATCTTGTTATCGGTGATAACGGCATAGATTTGGGTGCTTCGCAGATTGGAACAGTATCGGTCGGCATGGATACCGTTCCGCTCTCGCTGATTGTTATTATCCCTCTGTTCATTTCCCGTCCTCCTTATTTTTATTCTGGTCAGTTTCTTTTGTTTCTCTGCGCTGCATCAGCTTATCCATATCCTTGGATATCTTGTCATCGGTGATGACGGCATAGACCTGGGTGCTTCGCAGATTGGAATGCCCCATCATCTTGGCGATGCTTTCCATTGATATGCCCGAAGTAACCATGTTTACTCCGAATGTATGTCTTGCAACGTGTGCGGTAAGGTTCTCATTTATACCCAAAGCCACACCGAGTGAATGAAATTCAAACCACATGGAATCACGTGAAGAAAGAGGAAAAACAGGTTTGCTATCATCCGCTGTATTGTATAGCGACATTATTTGTTCAGCTATCGGATGCAAGGGAATGAACGCTTCGTTGTTGGTCTTTGCTCTTTTCTCACGGATGTATTTTCTACCGTCTGCCGTCATCCCGATATGGTGTGGATACAGGTTACGTAAATCGACATAAGCCAAACCTGTAAGGCTGGAGAAAACAAACATTCTTCGTGCCAACTCCAAAGCCTTATCTTCCATAGGAGTCTCCATAATGAGCAGCAAGTCATTTCTGGATATATGTCTACGCTTTGGTGAGCCTGTCTTTTCATATCCGACATCTTCCAGTGGATTGAATTTCAGCAGACCTCTGTCAACAGCGATATAAACCAAGCGTTGCAGCCAACAAAGATTATGGTTCGTATTGGATGCACTATACCCTTTGCCAATCAAGAACAACTTATAAGATTTGCCAAATTCCTCAGTCAAATCTTCAAATGCAATGTCATTCATTCCTCGTAACCCGATGAACTCTCGCAAGTTGAGCTGCGATGTCTTAGATTGGCGATAAGAAGATGTTGAGTTAATACGGATGGAGCGCAGCCTAAGGCGTTCACGCTCCTCCTCGCCAGTGGCAAGCAATGTCATCGGGATAGTATTTGCATCAACAATAACATTCTTCAGAATCTCGGCGGTAACGATGCCCTTTTCCTTTGTTGCCTGCTCGTAGGCTTCGTCAATTCTTAGTCTGAACGCTTGCAGTTGTCCGTTCACTCTTGCATTCCTGGCTTCACCTTTTTTCGTGTCCCATTCTTCGGGAGCACAGTAAAGACCTGTTGCTATGGCTGACACTTTGCCGTCAATCGTGATACGGCAAAATATAGATGTGGTTCCGTCTGCCTTTACTCTGCCACGGTTGATATAATAAAACTGCTTGTATGTACTTCTCATTTTATGTTCCTTTCTTATTTTGTGATAATATTACAGGACAAACTTGAAGTCCTTGTTGGCTTCGATGAACTTGTCCATATCCTCAAATAGCTTTTTCGGGGTGACACGTGCATAGATTTGCGTGGTCTGAATGTTGTTGTGACCAAGCATTTTGCTGATAGTCTCTATTGGAACACCTTCTTCGAGCGTAACGAGCGATGCGAAACTGTGCCGTCCAACATGATAGACCAAATCCATACTTATGCCAGATAGTACTCGGAGACTTTTCATGTTACCTCTCAGCACTCGAAATTCCTGTGGCGGTAAAAGAGTAGGTCTTGTCGGGTCTTTGTATTTCTCCAACATGGCAAGCGCCTCTGGCAGTAACTTCACACGTGCAAGCATCTTGTTCTTCTTTCTGTGGTATTTCAGCCAAAGGCTACCCTCCTCATCACGAAAGAGGTTTTCTTCCGTGATAGAAATAGTATCGGCATAAGCCGTGCCTGTATAGCAGGCGAAAAGAAAAAGGTCACGGGTCAAAGCCAACGATTTTCTTCGCTCTGGTATTTCGAGGTCACGAATTTTCAGGAAGTCCTCACGTGTCAATGCCTTTGGTGGATTCTCTTTCTTTTGAGGTAGCTTGAAGTGCATGAAATGATAACGCTCGGAGTGTCCTGCCTTGAAAGCTATTCGGCAGGTCTTCTTCAAGATGGCGAGATAGTGGCGGACTGTATCAAGTGCAAGACCTCTCTCGTCCAAGCAAAAGTCCATGTACTCACGGATAAACTGCTCGTCAAGCTCACCGAATGCCACATCGTCAGTTCCATAACGCTTCTTGACGAACAACCCCAATGTCAGGCGAGTGTACTGGTAGTTTGGGAGCGTGCCTTTCTTGTAGTCGATGCCGATTCTTGACTCAATGTCCGCAATGATGGCGTCAAGCTGCTTCAACAAGGTCATCTGAGTGTCTGCACTGCATTGAAACAGATCCTTTATCGCCTTTGCGTCAAAATCCGTCTTGCGCTCCACAAGTGACTCGTAGGCTGAGTTTATTGCCAGCAACAGCTTGTCAATCTTGGCGTTCACTTCCACAGCCTCCTTGCTCTTGCCGTCAAGTCTGCTCTCACGTGGATTCCATAACTTTGGCGTACATGACAACTTGCAACCGAACTGCGCCATTGTTCGGTTGAGGGTGATGCGTCCCATGATGGGAGCCTTACCGTTCTTGTCCAATCCGCTCTTTTTGAGGTAGAGCAGCACCTTGAATTTTTCAACTTTCATCTGCTTACTTTTTTAGTTTGCAAAAATAATCAATCAGTAAGCATTCTCTGTCATTGAATGTTGTGCAGAACAGTGCAACAAACACTGGTGACAAACTATTTGTTTTTCACCTCGTTAGCAGTATTGGTTTCGGTAACTGACCGCTAACGGTTTGGTAACTGAAATAACTCAATAGACTGCTCGGCTTTGCTTTGCAGACAATTGGCAGAATTATGAAATATTGCTCATTCTCAACCACTTGCA
>NZ_QTXV01000128.1:2914-3260 GCF_003461825.1 Prevotella sp. AM42-24
ATATTGCTCATTCTCAACCACTTGCAGTTCATTTCTCTCATCTTCACTTTCCGTTGCTTTTGCTTAAATTGTGCATACAAGTCGCCACACCTTTGCCACCACCTTGCTGACGATGGGAGTGGACCTCTATACCACCAGCAAACTGTTGGGTCATCAAAACATCACGACCACGCAAGTATATGCTGAGATAGTGAACCGAAAAAAGGTGGAGGCGGTGAGTCTTTTAGACCAAATCAAGCCCCCTTTAGGTACGCTTTTAGGTACATGAGGCATTCGAAACCCTTCTAGGTAAAGGCTAGTTGCAGACTTAAAAATCAAGCAAATGATGAAGCAGGTAAAAATTAAA
>NZ_QTXV01000129.1:0-977 GCF_003461825.1 Prevotella sp. AM42-24
CCTATCTTGCCCGTAGCTTTCTGCAAGACACTGCGATAATTGTTTTTCGTAGCTCGAAATACAGTCTTTGCAGTTTGTGCCGTATTGACAACCTTGCTCGCGCGATAGACCTTCAATGCAGCCCCCGCACCACCTGGCAAGCCGGGGACGGCTGTTGCAGCTACATCATATATCAGGGCGGCACCGTCAACTGCCGCCGACCAATAGTTTCCTGTTGCGGCATTGGCTATGAGGCTTGTGGCATCCATTGCCACATTGGCGGCATCCCATCCTGTCTCAACAATACGACCATCCGTATCTGTGTTTCTGATAGGATTGTTCAGGCAGAAGACATAGGGACTCCAGCTGTAGTACTTCTCGCTCAGTTGGTCAACGCTTGTCCATCTGCCGAGTAGCGGCGCATGGAAGCGTGCTCCGAAGTCAAGCATTCCGAAGCCATACATGTTAACCTTCTCCTTGCCTTGGTAAGTAAAAGGCTGGGAGATATTGTTAGTGTACAGCTCCTGACAATGCTCAAAGCTTCCGCCGAAAGGATAGAAGTTGTATGTAGCTTCTACTTTACCCTTCTCGTCCTGTACGATTCTGTTGCTGTCGAGATGGTCCTTGACGTAGTAATGCCACGACAACTCGTTGCCCTTGATGTTCGCAAAACCACCGTCAAAGAAGAATTGCTGTGGTGTGCCGTTCTTGCAAATGATGTCCGTGCCCCAGTAGTCTTTGGTGATGACGCTTTGTATCTCGGGAGGAGCAAGGGAGAATGGTAAACCGACAGGCTTGGTGATGTTTGGGACAGAAGTAGTGTATGTCTCCTTCAGCTTCTCTCCATCTGAGGTATGTACATATTCGATGCTGCTTCCATTCTTGAAGTAAACAACCTTTGTATATCCAAAGTTGTCATACTCCAACTTGTTACGCCCATGACTCCAGAGTAAGCAAGCATGTTCCTTGCTTCCGCAGAAAGAGTATTGCCATTGTCG
>NZ_QTXV01000129.1:987-2881 GCF_003461825.1 Prevotella sp. AM42-24
CGCAGAAAGAGTATTGCCATTGTCGCTTATAAGGCTGTAGTTTCCGTCGTAATAGTTCCTTTGCTCGATGACGTAGATGGCGTTTCCCTGATAGAGCGTCTGTGCCGTCATGCGTCCAAGGCCGTCGTAGGCATAGTGCCTTGACAAGCCCTTCTTGCGCATCTCTCCGTCCTGCATGGTAAGCAGACGGTCTGCGTCATCATAGGTATAACTGATTTTCTCACAGCCAGGGATGGTCTTCTCAACCATTCTTCCCCGGTTGTCGTATCGGTACTGGAAGGCAAACTTGTCCAAGTCTGCCTCCTGCTGGTACATCGGCTGAAGAACAAAGTATAGCTTGGAGCAGTCATTGTAAACGAAGTAGGTGTCAACAGTCCCTTCTTCCATGACATGCCGCTCAAGTATCTTTTGCCCCAGCAGGTTGGTATAGATGTCCGTTACGTGGTTGTCCTCGTCGGTGATACGTTCCCAAGACAAGGCTGCTTCTAGGTAATAACCTTTTTGTGCCAAACTTCCATCATCAGCGACTACATATTTCTTTACGCTGTTAGCCTTGTTTGCCAAATATTCATGCTTTTTCCCAAGCCCTCCCATGTCGCCGCCAGGAGTTGTGGCAAAAGTTAGACGGTCGAGGGCATCATAAGTTATGGCAGACAATGCCTCGGAGTCATTATGCTTGTATGAGACGTTAGTCTGGTACTCCAACCCTATTGTTGTCACAGGCAGGAATTTCTTCCATTCGTTTCCCCTGTCATCGTAAATGATGCGAGAGAGCAAAGTCTTGGAAGGATTTTCTGGTCTTACTTCATTGGTGACTACTTGTTCCTTGCGTCCCAGTCCATCGTAGTATTCTACTGTGACCACAGAGTTCTTTCCTTGTTCATCCTGCATGGAAGACTTGGCGATGTAATTGTGATCATCAGACTGCGCCTTGACATCTAGGGATGCTAAGGTGCAAAGTAATACTAATGTGGAAAGAATTCTATTTGTCATATTTGTTATCTGTCTCTGTAAGCATGAACTTCTGGTTTAAACTTAGATTTCTTTATTTCTTTGTATTCTTCTAAGGAACAGCCAAAGCTTTCTATCAATTCAATGTTCGAGACTTTATTTTTTAACAAAGCATTCTTAACTTCTTCCGATACCATTATAAACAATGTTCCTTCAATACCGAAAATAGGAGTAGAAGGGTCCTGCATCCCAAAATAGCAAGGATCATACAAAAATGTATCTTCATCTCTATTCCAGTAAGGATATGCTTCTAAATTATAAATGACATAATATTGCTCTTCTAGACCCTCTATCTTTATTGGGTAACATTTGTCAGACATATCCACAAATTGAGACAATACATTAATAATTTTTTTCGAATAGAAAACTCCAATGTCTTGGTTAACACGAATAATATCATAACTTTTTTTTCCTGTTACTACAGAAAATGTAACATTAGCAAGAAACTGTTCTTTGTAAAGTGGACTTACGTGTTCCCATGACAAGTCAAAAGAAGGTTCTGTAGGGATAATTTCCAACATACTTCTTTTAAAGCGATGAGTAAAATAATAAAATGTAATCATATTTTATAACGTTTTTAAGATTATTTAGTTGGAGTGTCATATTTGTTGCCAAAATATTTTTTCTCCATTTTATCTCGGAACTGATAAATTTGTTTCTTTGTTGGCGACTTACCTCTAGCCATAAACCGAGTCCATTCGCTAGTCAAAGCATTGCTTTTCTTTCGATGTCCATTTGCTTCACGCCAAACGACATTGCCTGGCTCATCTATGTTTATTCCTAATTTTTCAAATCTCGTTCTATATTTTTGAGGTAAGGTGTGGTGAGCCTCATAGCCCTTTCCTATCTTGCCCGTAGCTTTCTGCAAGACACTGCGATAATT